>CAXBHV010000001.1:0-35369 GCA_963974855.1 uncultured Rhodopirellula sp.
GCCGTAAGGCACCGGGTATCACGTGGGACCCGGCCGCTGACGCGTCGCGGCTCACTAAATCACCACGCCGTCGAGAGTTTCGGAGAGCACCGGCGGTGAATCGAAAGTCTTGACGACTTCCGCTACGCATTAAAAAATGTGCAAACGCAATGAAAAGATTGCGTCACATCGTTGGCTTACTTCGATGAAGCTGTGTGGTCCTAATACTGCAACCCGAGGGCGAAGGTGATGGCGTCCAGCGAGATGGTGCTCGATGAATCGACGGGGCCTCCGGCGTCGAACCACGCTTGGCCTTCGTAACCAGCTCGGGCGAGCCAGGATGAGTGCGAACCGAGTGATTGGTTCCACTGCAAACCCAGTGACATCTCCATGGCGGTGATGACTTCACGGTGTATCGCAGCATCTTCGAGCTCGGTTGTGAAGACGTTTTTCATTTCGTAGATCTTTTGCGTGGTCTCGCTCATCAACAGCGAGCCACGGAGTCCGCCGTACATCCCAAGTCGGCTGCCGCCGATCCCGCGGCGGAGCTGCAGCGATGCCGTCGGGCCAGCACCCTGGATGTCCAAATCGTTGCTGACCGATTCTTGCAGCACGCCGCCTGCATCGCGAACGTCCCCACGCATGTATTGCTTGATGCTGGCGATTCGCACGCCGCCGCCAAGGGTTCCCTGCAGCGAATTCCAATGAAACTGCTGTGTTGCCTCCAGATCAAGTGCTTGTAGATTTAACTCGTGGCTCGACGTTAACGTTTCGCCGACTTGAGCCTGGGCGTTTCGCGACAAATTTCCGCCAGCACCGTATACGTACACAAACACCGGAGTCGAGCCTGTGACCGCAGTCACCGCTTCGGTATTGGCTTGCTCGTTGAAGCGAAAGTAAGTCGCCCGAAATCCACCGCCAGCATGACGCGATTGCCAACCTAACCAGACACGAGGCGTAAGTTCATAGTCGTAACTGAATGGCACCAATGTATTGCCCACCGGTGGGTCAATGATCATCGCCACGTTCTGGTCAAAATGGGCGCGCATCCACATGAATTCGAATCCGCCTAACAAGGTTCCACTGCGAGGCGTAGGTGCGGGTGTACAGGCTGATGCCGCCGACGTGTAACCTGGTTGGCACTGCGAACGCTGCACCACCGCTCGGCGGGGTGCACTGTAGACAGTTGAGTCCAGTGGCATGTGGGGAGCGTTGAACCAGTTAGGTGGCAAAACGTTCCCGCCCATCGCCGAGTCGGCACAGCCCATCGATCCGGCTTGGTATTGATTATGGCGTGAGAAAAGGGCATTGCCCTGGCTGCGGGACGGCCAAAAGACATCCGACGATTCGCAAATCCCAGGCGAATCACACGACGGGTATCCCGGTTCATAGGAAGAATCGTATTGCTGAGCGGAGGCAATCGTCCCGCTCAATCCCCCCGTCGCGAGCAAGACGAGGAGTATCCGTAGGCCAGGCGAACCGACCGCGCGTCGGCATTTATTGGTAGTCATTCTTTGCAATCCATTGCGAAAGGTGTGTTGCTCTTTTCATCGGATCCCCACTCACAACGACACCAGATTGCCCTGCGCCGCAGGCGAAGCTTGGTTGACCACACTATCTTCACAGCAAGTGCACACCTCTGACTGTGTAATGTGCGCGATAGTGCACAATCGTAGTGGGCAAAGCGAAAGATTCATTTGGCAACCACCCTTACAGAGTCAACAATGAACGATCGGTTACATGAAAAGTTTGCGATTGCCAAATCGCTTTTTGGGGAGTGGTTCTGCTGATTACGTTCACCTTGAAACCCAAGCCTCCCTACCGATTGGATCTTGCCGCTTGGACGCTGCGTCGACGTCCCGAAAACATCATTGATGACTGGGATGGTGATGTTTATCGCCGCGTGCTCGTGGTGCGGGACCAAGCTGTCTTAGTGGAAATTCGACAACGCGGGCGCCGATCGACGCCCCGACTATATGTCACCGCCCATACCGACGCTCCGTTTCCAGGATTACAGAAACAGCTGACAGCGACCCTCATACGTCTGCTTGGGATCGACATTGATCTGACAGACTTTTATCAATTGGCTGCCGCTCACCCGCAGCTACAGAAACTGGCCAAGCCGTTCGTCGGCATGAAACCTCCTCGCTATGCGTCGCTATTTGAATGTCTATGTAACGCGATCGCGTGTCAACAAGTTTCTTTGGCGTCTGGGATCCAGTTGCTCAATCGCTTTGCCGAGCACTACGGGCAACCGTATGACATGGACCCCTTTCGTCGCTTTGCGTTTCCCGAAGCGACAGCACTTGATGCCGTTGATGTCGAAGACCTGCGGGGGATCGGATTTAGTCGACAGAAAGCAACCGCCTTGTTGAACCTTGCCGCGGTGGCTCGCAGTGGCGAACTGGAGTACGCACAGTTCGAGCCTCTAACGGACGAAGATTGTGTCGCCGCATTATGCCAATTTCGCGGGATCGGTCGCTGGTCGGCTGAGTATGCGATGCTGCGGGGGCTAGGCCGACTGCACGTCTTCCCTGGTGATGACGTTGGCGGACGCAACAATTTGCAAGCGTGGTTAGAGTTAACCGAGACACTTGATTATGACGGTGTTGCTAGCCTGCTTCAGCGTTGGCAGCGTTTCGGAGGGCTGATCTACTTTCACCTACTGCTAAACAAACTCGCCGCGAAACCGCCTGGAGGATTCGATGTCCAAACAAACACCAACGATTAAGCTCGCGCGTGTTTATGATTTACCGAAATCCGCGAAGGGATATCGCGTCTTGGTCGATCGATTGTGGCCGCGAGGAGTCAAGAAAGAAGATTTGAAACTTGACGACTGGCTAAAGGAGATCGCGCCGAGCGACAAACTTCGTAAATGGTTTGATCACGATGTCGACAAGTGGGACGAGTTCCGAGAACGATACAAAAAGGAACTCGAAGCAAACCGGAATTTGATCGCATCGCTACTGGAAACAGCCGAGAAACAATCCGTCATGTTGCTGTACGCCGCCAAGGACGAAGAGCACAACAACGCAGTCGTTTTGAAAGAGTTTCTCGAGCAAACGCGGAAATAAGATAATAACGGAAACGAACGCAAGTTTCATCGACGCCCAATTCTTGCAAACAGGCGTGGACGTTTTGCGTGAACGGCTTAGGGGCACAGAAGTAGAAATCGGCGTCTTCGTACGGCGCTCACTCTCGTAACAACTCGATCGTGATAAATCCGACACCGTCACACTTCCTGTTTTCCAATCGCATCAAGGTGGGAAGGTTGCCTGTGTCTGGCGGAGAGGCTACAGTACATTACATACACCAAAAGGTACAGGTTCGTTCCTGCATATCAAGGTGTAAGTTTTGAAGGGGCGAGATTTGCATGAGCAAGAGGAACTAAATGGCGTTTCTCTAACCCGTGGACTGTTTCGTCGGCTCGTTTATGCTTTGGCACTACCAATGCCCCCATCCAGCCCGTTGCTTTTTGACACGCTGCCACCACTTTGAGGCTCTTCCATGCTTTCCAAAACAGCCGAATATGCCCTGCGAGCGGTGACATGTTTGGGCAGCCGAATCGGCCAACCCTCCTCGGCTGACGTTCTTGCCGAGGAGACGAAGGTGCCTCGTCGTTATCTCAATCGCGTTTTGCAGGACTTGGCCGCAGCGGGCTTGGTTCGCTCGCGTAGCGGCCCCGGCGGCGGCTACGAATTGGCTCAAGATCCCGGAGCGGTCACGATTCTGGATGTGGTCAACGCCGTTGCGCCGTTGGAGCGGATTAATTCCTGCCCGCTTGGGCTAAAGTCACACACCTCGCTGTGCCCGCTGCACGCCGAACTTGATCGGGCGTACGAGGCGACTCAAGCTGCATTTGCGGGGGTCACGATGAAGCAGCTGCTTGAATCGACCAGCCCGATTATCCCACTACGCGAAGTTTCCTGAGCCCAATATCGCGTTCTCCAGGCGACGGAATCATTTGAAAAATCCGGCTGGGGTTCGGTTGCATTGCGATTGGGGCCGAGCTGTTATCTTGGGGCTGCCGAACTTACACTAGCAGCGACACGACTGACCGACCCACTCGATCTCGCGACCAGGAACCTCGTTATGTCAAACCAAATCGAAGATGATTCTGACAAGATGATGCGGAACGTCAAAATCATTGTGTTTTTGACGATTGTGATTCCGATCGTTGCGTTGACGATTTTTATGGAGATGCGGTTCGAGGCAATCGAAGACGAGATTCAATTTCTTGAACCTGGAACGCGTGATGCAGCAAGAGTTGACCTTGATGCATTGCCGTGGCACCCGGTCCAAGGGCAAACGTTGTATGTCCCAGCCTACTCACACATTTTTCATCAAAGTGGTGAGCCTCGATTGTTGACGGTCACGCTATCGGCACGCAACACCGATCGCAAAAACGACATCGTGCTGACCTCGGTGCGGTACTACGACACCAGCGGAAAAGAGCGTCGCTCACTGGTTGAAAAACCACTGCGTCTTGGACCGCTGGCGTCGACGGAATTCGTGATCGAACAAAAAGACAAAAGTGGTGGCAGCGGCGCAAGCTTCATTGTTGAATGGATGTCGGGACAACCGGTCAATGTTCCGGTGGTAGAAACGGTGATGATCGATACCAGCAATACGCAAGGCATCTCGTTTGTGCGATCAGCAACAGTGCTGGAGGAAACGGCTCTCAGAGACAAGGCACCACCGACGGACGCGACATCGAGCCACTAGAGTCGTTGTCAATCGATCGCGAGCCGACACCGTCGATCCAAGGACCGAAAAGCGACTTTGCGTGAATTGAGTTGACATCGACATGGGAGCGACTTACAAAAAGATGTACGCATTATGCATCTTTTGATTGCGGATGTTGTTACCCACCATGAATCAACCGGAGAATGTAAGATGAAACGTCATGCTCTTGTTATCGGTTTCGCTGGAATCGTTATCGCACTGATCACCACTTGCCTGCCTTGGCAGCCTTCGCACGCAAATGCGGAAGAGACTGTTGCGAAGGCGAGTCCGAAAAAGGCTGCGGTGGAGCGATCCCGCCGAACCGTGCAGATGCTCGACAACATTTTCAAGCAAACCATCGTGATGGTGACTGACAAATACGTCAACGACGATGATGACTTTGCCGCAGGCAGCGCCGCAGTATTGTTGTTCCAGAAAATCTCGGACGATAGCGACAATACGATTCGACTGATCGATGCCACCGGCGATCCCTATGAATCTGATAACGTTGCCAAGGATACGTTCGAGAAAGAAGGAATCAAGAAACTGAAGGCAGGCGCCAAGACGGTTGACGAAGTCGTCACACGTGATGGCAAACATTACTTGCGAGCATTGACGCCGGTACCGGTCGTGATGCAGAAATGCGTGATGTGCCACGCTCATTACGAAGATGTCAAAGCGGGGGAACCGATCGGAGCGATCAGCTACACCGTCCCCATCGACTAAGTCGATCTCGCACAAAGATCGACTGCCCATTTCCCACCTCCCTTGATGCCGCGAGCTCTCGTTGTCTCGGCATTCCCACCTGATGAGAACGCACTGAGACATCGATTTCTACTCGCACTTTCACTGGCGATTTTTTTTACGTCGTTCCTTACGCTACGAGCGGAGGAAACGACCCGGGATGCGAGCGGCAAACCTGCCAGCAGTGGCGAGACCGGCACGACATCAGACGTTCTACCGCTGCCGACGAGTGTCGTCGAAGCCCGTTCGCGTGCGAGACTGTTGCATGAAACGATCCACGGCACGCTGCAGATTGTTCATCGCGATTTTTTCGATGAAGATGATGCTCATGCGATTCCGTCGGCATCGCTTGAAGATGTATTCCATGAATTGGCGACCAACTACAACATCGAACTGAAGTGGCTGATCGTCAACACCGATGTGGTGAACGTGGATCATCAGCCGGAAGACGAATTCGAGAAGGCCGCCGTGACAGCACTCCGCAAGAAGCAAGATTATCATGAAGCGGTCGAAGCGGATCGATACCGTTTTGCCGGTCCGATCCGCCTTGCTTCTCAATGCCTAAAATGCCACGTCAAACACCGCACCAGCACCGAGGACCGTACGGCGGGTCTACTGATCACGATGCCAATACGTCTCTCGCCCTAATGTCAAAGTAGATGGCATCGGGCACTAGTTCGACTGTCCCATTTTTTCGATTTCAGCGTATTTGTGAGCCGACGGCGCTAGCCGCGGGCCTTATTTTGCCAATATTTTACCGAGCCGCGGCCCGGCGCTAGCGCGTTCGGCTCACAAAATGGGACAGTCGAACTCGTAGAAACGGTTAAGATTATTGATTCTACCTAGCTGAGTTTAGACGTTTCATTGAGGCAGCTAATTTATGATTTCATCGGAACAAATCGACACCTATGCGGCGGGGCCTGATTTGCTTCGCCGAGCGATTGAGGGTATGTCCGAGGAACAACTCGATGCCACTCCGATCCCCGGCAAATGGTCGACGCGACAAGTGGTTTGCCATATCGCGGACTTTGAATTGGTCTACGCTGATCGCATGAAGCGAGTGATCGCCGAAAACGAACCCACGTTTTTTGGAGGCGATCCGGACACGTTCGCCGCTGGATTGGCTTACGGCCAACGTGATGTAAACGAAGAGCTGCAATTGATCGATTCAGTTCGTCGTCAAATGACCCGTATCTTGCGAACACTCTCCGTTCATGACTTCGATCGAATCGGACACCATAGCGAGGCGGGGCCGATGACGCTGGCAACCTTGCTGCAAGGAATTACGGGCCATCTGACTCACCACATTCATTACATTGACGAAAAACGTCGTGCGATGCAATCGCCTCGTTAACGCACGGTGCGCGTCACGATCTAAATCCGAACTCAATGCATCACAGCGAGACTAGCCAGTGCCAACGATTGTCTCTATTAACGTGGGTCGCCCGCAAACGCTCGGAACCGAGAAACCGTGGGTGTCAGGGTTCCTCAAGAAATCGGTCAGCGAACCTCTGTGGCTGCGGTCCACAAATCTTGACGGTGACGGACAGGCGGACTTGCAGCATCATGGCGGTCCTCACAAAGCCGTGTGCGTCTATTCGGCGGACCATTACCCTGACTGGAGAACGACGCTGCAAATTCCTGAGTTAACCTGGGGTGCGTTTGGCGAGAATTTTACAATCGCGGGTCTCACCGAGGAGGGCGTTTGCATTGGAGACGTATGGTCGATCGGCGATGCCACCGTCGAGGTATCGCAGCCTCGACAACCCTGTTGGAAATTAGCACGACGTTGGGACATCAAAACGCTGGCGCTGCAGGTTCAGCAAACCGGTCGCACGGGGTGGTATTTTCGAGTTCTTGTCGAAGGCATTGTCCAGCAGGGAATGGAAATGACATTGGTCGAGCGTCCGGAACCGCAGTGGACCGTCGCGGCGGCCAATCAGGTGATGCATCACGACAAGCAGGATCGCGACGCCGCTGCGAAGCTGGCGGCCATTCCCACGCTGTCACCAAGTTGGAAAACAACGCTCAATAACCGGGTCGAAAAGAATGTTCAGCCCGACGAGCAGAAACGACTGGCGGGCGACGAGTTCTGAATCGATGAGGTCCATTGTCGCCGGATGTCTCCGACATCCGCAGTCTCTGGGCTGCGCAGTCTCTGGGCTAAGACAATTTCCGACGTCGGGGGACGTCGGGCGACTTTCAGAGCGACTGAACTTGGCTAAGTTGGCGAGGCGTCGGCACGACGTCGGCGAGGGAAACGCTGTTCAGATATTCCAGCTGGATTCGTTCTGCTTCGGCAAGGACCCCCTTCAGCTTGCAAAAAGAATGGATCACGCAGGTGTCATCGCTACCGACGCACGCCAACAGGTGCACGTCGCCTTCGACTTGTTGGATCACTTTACCAAGCTGAATTTGCTCGGGCTGTATCGCCAGTTCAATGCCACCGCCGATTCTGCGAACGCTGCGAATGTAACCAAATCGCGATAACAGATTGACCACCTTGGCAACATGGTTGATCGAGATACCGAACAGCGACGCGACATCCGCAACCTTCGCTCGCGATGTACGGGTGGCCAAGTACATCAGCGTTCGCAAGGCGTAATCGGTCTGCGTGGTCAGTTTCATCGCGTTATCGAATGAGTAAGGATGCTAATCTGCTACCGCTTTGAACGATCCTAGAACGAACCTCCGCCGAGGTCAATCATTTCCCTTGCCATGCTGGATTGCTTGCTGCAATCGCAACAGCACCGCTTGAGGACTGAGCCCGCGGTGGTGACAAACATATTGAAGCGATTTGCCAGCGCAGCTTGTATCGAGTCCAAGTTCGTCAAAGACGGCATTGGTTTCGGGGTACTCGATGATCCACTCAGGGATACTCGTCATCAAATCACAATCCATGTCTGCAATTATAACGAGTGAGTGGTAACGGTGGCTTTACCAATCGCGGGCTGCTTTTTCTAACACGGCGGCCAAATAGGGAGCGGTGGCTCCCTTTTCCGATTCGGCGATGAGTTCGGGAGGGCCTTGGGCAACGATTTCGCCGCCTCCGACTCCACCGCTTGGTCCAACGTCGATGATCCAATCACATGCGGCCAACAAGTCGAATTGATGCTCGATCACGATCACGGTGTTCCCGGCATCGACCAGCCGCTGCAGCACTTGCACCAACCGCTCGATGTCTTGGAAATGCAAGCCGGTCGTCGGTTCGTCTAACAAATAAAGCGTTCGTCCGGTGGAAACACGAGCGAGTTCCGTGCCGAGTTTAATCCGCTGAGCCTCGCCACCGCTGAGTGTCGTGCTCGATTGTCCGAGCCCGAGATAACCCAGTCCCACCGCTTGTAGTGAAGCGAGTTGACGGTGAATCCGCGGGACGTTCTCAAAGAACGCCGCTGCCTCATCAATACTCATCGCCAACACATCGGCAACCGAGGCTCCTTTGAAACGCACTTGCAAGGTTTGCCGATTGAACCGTTTACCACCACACCGCGTGCAAGTGACAAACAAGTCACTGAGAAAATTCATCTCAATGCGCTCCACACCGAGACCTTTACAAAGCTCGCAACGCCCTGCAGCCGAGTTGAAACTGAATCGACTGGAGTTGAACCCGCGAGTTTTCGCTTCTCGCGTTGCGGCAAAAACTTTGCGTACCTCGTCTAAGACGCCCGAGTAGGTCGCCGGGCAACTGCGGGGACTGCGGCCGATCGGCGATTGGTCAATCGCGATCATCTTGTCGAGATACTCCACACCACTGATCCCCGCGTGCGGTCCCGGGGTCTCGGATTTCAGCCCCAGGTAATCGGCAACCGCCGGAGCCAGCGTGTCATTGACCAACGAGCTTTTGCCGCTGCCGGATACCCCACTGACACCAATGAACAGTCCAACCGGGAATTTCGCAGTGACTTTTTTTAGATTATGAGTCTGGACATCGCGAAGTGTCAGCCACTGACCTTCAACAGGTTGGCGGCGTTCATCAGGCACCGGGACGCTTTTCGCCCCCGAGAGATATTGGCCCGTCAAACTTTTCGGATCATTCTCGACGTGAGCGGGCGTCCCGTGGCTGATGATTTTGCCTCCGAGTTCGCCGGCACCTTCGCCCATGTCAATCAGCACGTCGGCCGATCGCATCGTCGCTTCGTCATGCTCGACCACCACGACGGTGTTGCCTTGATCGCGTAGATCGGTGATACAGCGAATCAATTGATCATGATCCGCCGGGTGCAAACCGATCGACGGTTCGTCCAAGACATAACAGACGCCGACCAGTCCGCTGCCGATGCTGGTCGCCAACCGCACTCGCTGCAACTCACCGCCACTGAGCGAATCAGCGGATCGATCGAGCGTCAAGTACGTTACTCCGACACGCTTTAGGAACGCCAACCGCTTGCTGACTTCAGAGGTAATCGGTGCCGCGACGGCGGCATGCAGCGGCGAGAACGTTTTGTCGATTCCGGCAAACCAATCCGCGGTCTCTCCGAGTGGCATCCCGCAAACTTGATGAATCCCCATGCCATTGATCGTGACACTCAGGGCTTCTTTTCGAAGCCGGCCACCGTGACAATCGGGGCACTCGGTGGTGTGATCATCCACGGTGATACGTCCAAGTCCGTCACAGGTTCGGCAAGCACCGTAGGGGCTGTTAAAACTAAACGTCCGTGGTTCAATCTCTTCGAAACTGGCACCACACTCGACACACGCCATCGCGGTGCTGTAGATCGATTCGTGCCAATCGCCCGCATCGTCTTGAATGAGCGACGATGCCAAACCACCGCCCAGTCGCAGTGCGAGCAGCACGCTATCTCGCAACCGCGAATCGGCTTCACCACGAATCACCAGCCGATCGATGACCGCTTCGATCGTATGATTTTTTCGCGGTGCCAGCTCCGGCACCTCTTCGAGCAAGTAGGTTTCGCCATCGACGCGGGCCCGGACCAGTCCAGCTTGTTGGATCGATTCAAACACTTCGCGGTGCGCCCCGCGGCGGCCCCGCACCATCGGCGCCATAACGACCAACTTGGTTCCCGGAGCGAGCGCGGCAAGCGAATCGACAATCGCATCGGGCGACTGTTTTGCGATCGCCGAGTTGCAGTGAGCACAATGCGGTACGCCGACCCGCGCGTACAGCAGTCGCATATAGTCATAGATTTCGCTGATCGTGGCGACGGTGCTACGTCCGTTCGTCGAACCAGGCTTTTGGTCGATCGCCAATGTCGGTGCCAGCCCATCGATCGATTCCACATCAGGCCGTGGGATCTGGTCCAAAAACTGCCTGGCGTACGCCGATAAGCTGTCGATGTATTGACGCTGGCCCTCGGCGAACAGCGTATCAAACGCCAACGAACTTTTGCCGCTGCCCGACACACCGGTGATCACGGTCAACGAGTTGTGAGGAATCTCGACATCAATGTTTTGCAGATTGTGTTCGCGCGCCCCTCGGATCCGAATGGCATCGTGCGATGCGGTTCGCTTTGATTTAGATGATGGTTTGGGCGTACGCTTGGACGGACGTGTCGAACGTTTTCGTGTTGTTGGTTTTGTTTTCAAGGACGACGCTCAATCCACTTGTAGGCTCGTTTAGCATTTCCGGCAAAAAAGTTTCGTGTGGCGGTTTCGCCTTTTTGCATCGCGTACTGCATCACGATCTTTTGCAGCACCGCGTATTCCGCAGCTCGCTCGCAAACCGGCCAATTGCTGCCGTAGATCACACGGTCGTCGCCAAACGCATTCCAAACGACGTCGATGTAGGGCCGGTAAAACGATAGCTCGCTGGGAACCGGTTGCCCGCTACGTGCCGCCCCTTCGACTAACCCCGAAATCTTGCAATACACATTCGGATACTGAGCAGCAATTTTGATACCGTCAACCCAGTCGCTCGGTGGGGCGTCCGTCGTAATGGCTACATTGGCAACGTGATTGAGCACGATTCGCAGCTCAGGTAACTCGCTCGCCAGCTTGGAAATCGCCGCGAGCGAATCGATGCCCCCGTTCACATCAAGCGACAAGTCATGCTGGGCGAGCACCGCCAACTTGGCCGCAGTCCCGTTTTGCAACATGTCGCTGAGCTGCTTGGCAGAGATCCGAATCCCGCGAAACAGCGGGTTGGCGGCAAATCGCTTGACTTGATCTTCAAAATTGTCAGCCGCCGGGTCTAAGCGTCCCACGATGCCAACGATGAACGGATCGTCTTTGGCGAGATCCAAAAGCCAATCGTTGTCCTCGATCCACGCACTCGCTTCGACAATCACCGTCCCGTCGATTGGCCGTTCGGTCTTCAGTGCACGCAGATGCTGTGGCAAAACGGTTCGGTACAGCGACGAATTCTTGTTCGGCCACGGCACCCCCTGCGGACGCGACGGATCATAAAAGTGCGTGTGACAATCGATGATTTGCAGATCCGCGATCGAATCGGACTGAATTCCGTCGGACTGAATTCCATCGGGCTGCTGGGCGTCGAGTGAACGGGTAAACAGACCGACCGCCAACAGAATGAGTGCGAGAAACCGTTTCATAGGGAATGTGGAGATAAAAGGTTTACAGATTTTTTCAGGGCGAAATGCCAGATCCGCCCCCAACTTACCGCAGGATAACCTAAAGATATTTGTCGAGTGGTCGATCACGCCTCAGGCGACTAAGATTCGGCTTCCAAAGACTCGACCAACCGGAAAAATCAGGTACGCAGTGCAGATTACGCCGCAGAATTTAACGAACTTGTTTGACATTATTGGAATCGGTCTAGCCCATGGTACAATCCCCCGCAGTTTCGCAGTTTGCCCCCGAAGTTTCGCGGCTGGACAACGCACCTTCAGAATCGATCCACGCAACGTTGCAGACGATCTCCGCATTGGGCGAAACCGAACGGAGGCATCCCTTGAACGGGCTTAGGCTGTACGACCAGAGCGAACATCTGCTGTTGGCGAGCTATGCGATGCATAGTGCCGATACAGAGGGGCGTCTGTATCCCGAGCCCACGCATCCCTATCGTGGCCCTTATGCTCGCGATCGCGATCGAATCCTGCACAGCAGTGCGTTTCGGCGACTGAGCGGCAAGATGCAGGTTTTTACGGGCGAGATGGGGATCTATCATCGCACCCGGCTGACGCATACGTTCGAGGTCGCGTCGGTTGCCCGCACGATGGCTCGCGTGCTGCGGTTGAACGAAGATTTGACCGAGGCGTTGGCGCTGATGCACGACATCGGGCATCCACCGTTTGGCCATTGCGGCGAAGATGTGCTGAGCGAACACATGTCGTCCGTTGGCGGGTTTTCGCACAACGAATTTGCCTTGGTGATCGTCAGCGAACTCGAGCAGCGGTACGTTGAATTCTCGGGACTGAATTTGTCGCGAGAAACGTTGGCTGGACAAGACGTGCGAGCTCACAAGGCCGAAGCGGCCGTGGGACGAGCCCCGCTGTTAGAAGTACAGCTCGTCGACGCGGCTGATTCGATCGCCTATGACGCTCATGACGTTGACGATGCATTGCAGATGGGACTGCTCTCGATCGACGAACTCGCGGAACTCGCCATTGTTCGTCGAGCTCTCGATTTAATTCGAGATAAACGAGGCTTCATGCCTATCCATCAACTGCGTCAATCATTGGTTCACGAACTGATCGATCTGCAAGTCAGTGAGTTGGTCGAGGTGTCGAGCGAGATGCTGCGTCAATACGAGGGGCATCACCACAACGACATCTGCGATTTGGGAGTCCGGTTCCGTCATGGCGAAACACTCCGTGCTGAGCGCCGGGAATTAGAAGCGTTCCTGTTTGACGCCGTGTACCGTCACCCTCGATTGATTCCCGTGCGAGATTCGGCGGCGAAACGGTTGAGCGAACTGTTTAGCGTATTGATCAAGGACCCCAGTCGTCTGCCGCTGCGATTCCGCCAACGCCAACAAGAACATCCGCTTGAAAAGGTCGTCGGCGAGTACTTGGCCGGGATGACCGATGCGTTTTGCGACCAGCAGCATCAATATGCGACTGGGTCGTCGCGAGGCCCCCTCGCAGACTGGTAGCAGTTGCGGATCAGAGAAAAGGTGCCGGTTAGAGAAAGTTTTCTCATTGCAGCGGTCATGCCGAGCCGATGAAGAAAACTGGAGTCTCGGTAGATGCTCTGCCAATCGCTTTACGCGGATTGCTTGCATCTGCCAGAACGGCCATCTTCGCACGACTTTTCTCAAAAGTAGCTGTTATGAAAATGTCACCGACCTCACGGTCTTTGCTAGCAACCTCAAAAACATTGTGTACTGCGATCGTCGCGGTGGCACTCGCTTCATTGCTTGCAAATGATTTCAGTGTTCTTTCGCAAGCCGAGGGAGCCGAGAATCAGCTTCGGGCTAGGGCTTCTGGCCAATCGATGGATCAGACGCGGGTGATGTGGGAACCCAAACGATCGGCAAAGCCGATGCCAAAGCGTCGATCGTTGGTATCTCAAGCGGCTCGCGGTAACGTGATTGACGAAATGCCGAGCGAACCGTTGGTGGACGACCAAATTCGCCAAGCCGGGTTTTATGACGGCGGGTGTACTAACTGTGGTCCGGTTTGCGACTGTGGTGGCGAAGTCAGCTGCGGCGTCGAACCCGGTTGCGGATTCGAACCAGGCTGTGGGTTTGAGCCCGGTTGTGGTTTCGAAGTGGGGTGTGGCGCTGAATATGGCGATCCCGGCTGTGGAGTCGAAGCATGCCCTAGCTGCCATGGCGAACCGGTCTGCGGGATGGAATCAATTGGATATCACGACGCCAGCTGTGGTCTGGAATCGATCAGTGGCGACTATTGTGACAGCTGTGGCGGCGGCGGTTGCAATTCATGCTGTGGCGTGCAAACGTATCCGTTGTTCTTGCCGCTGTTGCGAATCAATTGGCACCGATTTGACTTTTTCGCCGGCGTCCAAGGATTCAAAGGTCCACTCAGTTTTGCCAATACCGATGGCGGCAACGGCCGTAGCCGTGTTGGATCGGGCAGCTTCGGTTTTTACGAAGGCTTCAATGAAGGGCGGTCGCTGAAACCGTTGTTTGGTTGGGATATGTCGTTGCAACTTGGTGTGCGAGCGACTCAGAACAACCTCTCGGGTGCCGAGTTCACTACAGACCGACGTCATCAAGTGTTTGTCACGGGCGGATTTTTCCGACGCGTTGATTATGGTTTGCAGTACGGATTGGTCGTCGATTACATGAGCGACGATTGGTACTACCAAGCCGACTTGACTCAACTGCGAGGTGAATTGAGCTGGAAAGAAAACGGCTGTCACGTCTATGGATTTCAGTTCATGTCAAGTCTTGGCGACGACAGCTCCGCGACATCGGTCCGCAATTCGGCTGGAGCCACGGTTCTCTCGAACATCAGCTTTGAATCCACCGATCAATATCGATTCTTCTATCGCCGTATGCTTCACAATTCAGGATCGTGGGATGCGTTTGCCGGATGGACCAACAAAGACGATGGCATTCTCGGAACGACGATGACGCTACCGCTGCGTCAGAAGTTGGCTCTTTCAACCGGAGCGACGTACTTGATACCCAACGAAGGAACCAACAGTACGGGGTACCAGGAAGAGTCGTGGAACATCGCAATCGGCTTGGTTTATCGTCCCGGCGGACCACGCGGAGCAGGCCGTTACAGCCGACCCATGTTTGACGTTGCTGACAACGGCACGTTCATGGTGGATCGAAAATAAACGTCCGCTGTTGTAACGCCAGTAGCCATCGTCGTAGGCCGGACCGCAGCATAGCGAAGTTCCGGCCTAGGGAATTTCTGATGTTGGAGAACGCGGGCGTCCCGAGACGTCCGGCGACTGTAGATGACAGACTGCAAGCCTATCCCACATTACTCGGCCAAGTAGGCGGACAATGTTCGCTTCGGAGTTGGCAGTTTTAGCAGCGGCGCGAACGACGCGGTGTCTTCATCAACACTGACAAACAGTTCGGCGAGGCTTGCTTGATCGCCTTGAGTCAATCGCTCGTAGCCTCTGACGAACTCGGCCTTCTCGTTCCAGTCTTCGTCGCTGCATGAAGGCAGTAGCGATGCCAATGCAACGCATGCTCCACCACGAGCGGCGTCGCCTTGTCCAAGCAACGAATCAAGTTGAGTGTGCTGTGCGATCAAGGTCACAAAGTCCTTGGGCAGACTCCAGCGATTTGCCAACAGTGCAGCGGCATCGGCATGGTCCCAGCCGAACAATTCTTGCTCAAGTCCGCTCAGACGTCGACCTTCGGCCGCACGTCGCTCGACAAGCGACTGGTACTGTTCAGGTAGTTCCTTCAACAGCAACGGAATCGCCATATCTTGTAGCAGTGCTCCAGCGAACAAGTCTTCGGCGTTTTCGACTTTCAGCGAACGCCCAAGCTTGCGTGCCAAGATTGCACGACGCAGTGAGTCTTGCCAAAGCGACTTCAAATCGAACGGACCAAATTTTGGATTCGGAATTACGCTGAACACGGCGTTCCACAAAGCAAAGTTGGTGATCGCCCGACTTCCCACCAATGTCAACGCTTGCTGCACGCTCATGATCTCGCGGCTGAAACCAAAGTACGACGAGTTCACAAACTTCAGTACTTGGCCCATCAAACCAGGATCCGCCTCGATTGGCTTAGCAAATTCGGGTGGCCCCACGTCATCTCGCTGTGAAAGCTGAAGCAGCGCGATCGCGCTGTGCGGAAGTGCGGGCAACACGTCCGAGTGGAAGACATCTTCGAGAGCAGTGGTATTGATGACGGTCGACATGATTTTTTTGTGGGCTTGGGCCTAGGGATTTTTTCGTCGGGTGATTTCTGCGTTTGGCAAACGGAAAGATTCGCCTCTGAAACCTAGGCCAAGAATCGCTGGCGGGCAACGATTTTGTCAGGCCCAGATCAAGCAACCAATGCGTGGGGCAAATAATCGTCAAATTCGCTACATGTCGCTGCACCTCGATGCACCCGGTCACACCCAGGACCGGTCACCAGGGGTGAATCGTGGCTGCAACAAAGGTTGCATTTTGGCATCGGGCGTTGACGAAAAAGAACTACGGAATCGCATGCGGCAGGAGTCAGGTGATCTGCCGTAAGTCGTTTCAGGTGAATGGTTTGCGGTTAATTCGAGTGGGCTGGTTCCACACAATGGTTCGTTTTGTGCAACGTTGCTCCTTTCACTATGAGCAACTTTGGATTTAACAAAAACGACGTTCGTCTGCTGAAGCATTGTCTGTGGGTCAATGCGAAGTGTGTTGCCATGATCGTGGCATTTGTGATCGTATTACGATTGACTCACGAGACTCCTGCTCATTCGATTGCGTCCATCCCAGTGGCACAGATGTCAGTGGCACAGATCCCCGTAACAGCGACATCGAGTGTGGTATCGACGTCCACGCTGACATCGGCAGAGGGGCGACCGCTGAATCCGATCCCACCGACTGGTTGGCGGCGAACCAATCGCGGCTGGGAACATACATCGTCGTGGCCGCAAACCAGCGGGTTGGGCCAAACGCATTCGATTAGCGAATTGATCGCGATGCAAGAGTCCCGCGAACCGAGGTGGCTAAATACCGTGCTCGGCCGAGTCGGCGGGATTCCACCGTTGATGATCGCGGTGCTGCAGATCACCATGATCGCGGTAATCTTTAATGTTGCAAAGCCGAAAGCACGCGTCTAACGCGGCACGGAATCTTCGACCGTGGCGACCTTCGCTTGCTGTGCAAACGCTTTGGCGGTCTTGTGCGATGCAATGCCGTCGACATTCACCACGTAGCCGCCCGAGCCTGCGACGGCGGCTTCAAAGCCGAGTATCGCGGTGGGATCAACCGCAGGATCCGTGAACATCACCGCGTCGTACAACATCATCATGTCGCCGTTGGTAAGCCGTTTTAACGCTTCGCCAACAACCGTTTGCTCGTGACTTGCGGACTGCTCAGCCGCAGGATCCTGTTGTCGTGGAATGCTCGCTTCGATAAAGGTTGCGAATTCAGTGACATCTTTAGGCGACCTTCCCTGCTCGGTTTGGAAGCGTTGATATTGGCTTGCCAATTCACTTAAACAGTCGCGTTTCAGTATGATCTCTTTGGCGGCCGAGTCGTCGCTACAGCCACCAATGGCAAACCCTAACAATGTGGTGATCATGCAGAGCAAGATTGCTAGACGGCGATCGCTGATCGCATACAACGACGTCTCATCCGACAAAGGCACGTCGACAGTATTGCCACCGAAGCGGTCACCGCGGTCTGCCGCACCAGCATCAAGTTGAATTTCATTGGAAAGGGGATAGATCTGCATTAAATTTGCTGCCTGCAAAAAAAGGTGGCGAGTCGATGGTGGCGACGAGGATATTCGATGACGGCAAAAAAATAGCCCGGGCCAGCCGAAACGCCGCCCGGGCTACTGTGAGCCGCTTTCTTATGATTTCAGCAAAATGCCGATTGCTACGAGATAGCGTTCGATGGTCTCAGCATCCGTTTGTTCCCACTTAGCCGATTTGTGACGCAGTACGGCTAGCTTCAGCGATTCAATGGCATCGGCCAAATCATCGGGAAGTTCAGGCAACCCCGCGAACGGCTGGCTGCTCGAAGGTACCTCGGATGCAGACTCCGATTTCGATTCTGCTTCGGCCATCGGTGGATTCGCCTTCGACGCATCCATCGCCGAAAACTCTTCCTCGTCGCCAAAGTCGGGGCCTTCGGGGCGTGGTCCCGTGGCAACTTCGCCGGCGCTCTCTTCGTCAAAATCTTTGGTACGACCGCCACCTTGCGCGGGCAACACGACATCTTCGTCGGTGTCGACTTCGACAATTTGGCTGTTGGTTGGTCGTTGTGACTCGACCGCACCAGTGGCTTCCCAACGTTTTTCACGCATTTGGGAAACGCTCCACGATTCCTGCACTGCACCTTCGAGCCACAGCGGAGCGTCATCCCAATCGAGTGCCGCCAGGAAATGGCTCCAGTACAGTTGGTGGTAGGTTGCATGGGTCGAACCAAATCGATCGAAAACGCGACGCAATCGCCCGACGTGCGGGGCGGTTACGCCGCCAACACGACGAGCCCATGCTTCGTCGGAGTATTCGGTCGAAGGTGCGCCGGACTCGATCAGTGCCAAACGCCATTGGTGGACGATTTCGCCCTTTTCCCAATTGGTCGTGCTGATCAATTGGTTCCACTGGCCAACAAACGGCTGAGCCAACTCGGCCAACCGTGGATCGTCTTCATCCCAAGCTTGCTTTGCTTCGACGATATCCTGCTCATCGACATCCGATTCGCTCGCCTCGCTCACCAAGACTTCGGCGTTTTCCGCATCGTCGGCCGACGCGACGGGGGCGGCTTCGTCATCGCTCGAATCGACGTCTTCGTAGGTTTCGGATTCGAGGGTCTCGGTTTCTAGTTTGGCTTCGGTTTCGTAACTGGCTTGGTTTTCATACGTATCGGTCCCATTGGAATCGAGTTCCTGGGAATCCGTCGCAGAAACTTCCGCCGCGTCGACATCCGTTTGCACAGGAACGTCGTAAGAATCTTCGGGGGTCATCGGCATCCGTCGCGTGAGGAGTGGGGATCAGTGCATCGAGGCTTCAGGCCGAACCATGAGGCGTGAAAAGCCAGAAAACGGGGCAGACAAGACTCGCCTTGCCACTGCACGTCTACGCTAACGAACGATGGAGCCGCAATGAAGTCACTCGCATCAATTTCAGTCATGGCCCCGCAAAACACACGTTAGTCGTATCAATTGCAGAAACAATGCGGTGTGGAAAAAGTGTTACGAACTCTCTCGAAAACCGAGTCGATCGGAATTTAGCGGGCGCAGAGTCACCGCATGCGGCAGATTTTTCGCTGGCGGCAAGCTTAAACCGCCCCCGACCGAGGGAGCGAATCGCAATTTTGTCGCGGCCGCGAACAAGGATTTGGGGCAACTAATGGGTTTGATAAGCACGAATCCACTTATCGGCCCACGAAGGGGCGTTTTGACGAGGTAATTGGTCAGTTTTGCTCAAGTCGGCCGCCACTCGCTTCAGCAAGCTGCCGCGATCGCCAAAAAACCCAATCGTATTGACACCTTTGCACAATCGATACAGCATGCGTTTCGCCGTCCCCCGTGGCCCGATGCGCTGCCAACGAGCGTGCCTAACGGCCTGCCCCTTGATTGCTTCGAACTTTAATCTGTACCCCCCTGCTGTTATGACAAAACTCTACGAAAAACTGACCCTCAAAGATGTCACGCTGCGAAACCGCATCGCCGTGTCACCGATGTGCCAATATTCATCCGAGGATGGTTTTCCAAGCGATTGGCATCTCGTTCACCTCGGGTCACGTGCCATCGGCGGAGCGGGCTTGGTGGTGGTCGAGGCGACCGCAGTTTCACCCGAGGGTCGGATCAGCCCCGCCGACAGCGGGATTTATACCGATGACCACGTCGAGCCGTTTGCCAAGATTGCACGGTTTCTGAAAGAACATGGTTCGGTCGCAGGCATCCAATTGGCGCACGCGGGTCGCAAAGCGAGCGCGAGTAAACCGTGGGAAGGAGACAAGCATCTTTCTAATGAGGAAGGAGGCTGGGACACGATCGCGCCGTCGCCGATCGCTTTTGGCGACAAACTCTCCAAACAGCCCCAAGAGATGACGCTCGATGATATCCAACGGGTCAAAGGCGATTTCGTGCGTGCCACCGAGCGGGCCCTGGCAGCAGGTTTTAACTATCTCGAAATCCACTTTGCCCACGGCTATTTGGCGCACGAGTTCTATTCGCCGTTGTCCAACAAACGGACCGATTCTTATGGCGGAGACTTCGAAAACCGTACTCGTTTTATGATGGAAACGTTTGCCGCGGTGCGTGAGGTGTGGCCCGAACGGTTGCCGTTGACCGCTCGATTGTCGGTGACCGATTGGGTCGATGGGGGTGTTACGATCGACGAGTCGATCGAATTGACTCGCAAACTAAAAGCTGCCGGCTTGGACTTGCTCGACGTCAGCCATGGATTTGTGACTCCTGATATCGACAGCGTCCCCTGGGGCCCCGGGTTCATGATTCCTGTCGCTGGTCGAATTCGCAACGAAGCCAATATTCCGACCACGACCAGTTGGTCGATCACCGAACCGCAACAAGCCGAGGACGCGCTTCAAAAAGAACAAGTCGACATGGTGATGTTGGGCCGCGAATTGTTGCGAGATCCCTACTGGCCCTACCGCGCCGCCGAAACGCTCGGCGCGGAAGTGGCCAGCGATATCTTGCCAGTCCAATACGCACGGGCGGTAAATTAAGCGATTGACGTAATGGGGGGCGAAAATAACGACACTTCTCGCTCATCGCCACCAAAAAAATCCTCGTTCCCAAACTCCAGCCCAACGCTGTGAAGCATTTTTCCTTTTAGGGTTTGTGCTAATTTAGAGTAGCGGAAGTTGTCAAGACTTTCGTTCCAAGGTGTATACCCCCGAATCTCTTGACGAGTTCCGCTACGAACCAATGGTGGTGTTCATCGAGAAGTGTCAAAATAACCGTCGTTTCCGCGTCTTTCTCGGTGATTTTCGGTCTTTTGTCTCTTTCGAGCGAGTCCGCCAGCGAGTGATTTCCGCCATCGTCATACGGTTTGTTCGCGACTATAATGTCAACTCCTCCCCCATAGCGAGTTCCCTTCGCTAAGTCCCCCCGCATCACCGCCACTGAAAAGGAATCCGCGGTAATCAAGTGTTGTGGTTCGTTTACTGCGAACCTGCGTTCTGGTCGCGGAGCGATCAACGACATTGATTTCCGCCCGATCCCTACCCCACCCCAGGCATACCGTTCGATGTTGATCGCAAGCAATTTCTATCGCTCTGCACGACTCCGCTCGTGCTGCAAAAGCTCTATAGGCTTGATGCAGGTCGCGATGCTCGCGTTCATTTCGACGACCACGTTAGCAGTTGAGAAGGCTGACGAAGCGAAGCTCAGTAGCGAGGCAGTAACGTTCTTCGAGTCAAAGATCCGCCCGCTGCTGATCGAACACTGCTACGAGTGTCATTCGCATGAAGCCGAGGCCAACGAAGGTGAACTGTATGTCGATTCGCGTGCCGGGCTAAGGCGAGGTGGAACTCGTGGTGCGGCGATCGTGGACACCGATCGATCCAAAAGCCTGCTGCTTCGTGCGGTTGAGTATGCGGATGACGACATGCTGATGCCGCCGGAGGGCAAGCTTGATGACGACGCGATCGCGAACCTTCGCATCTGGATTGAAATGGGAGCACCGGACCCTCGCGTCATCCAGCAGGATGCGGATGCTGCTCACAAGCCGTCGGTTTCACCGATGGACATCGACCCCAAATCGCATTGGGCGTTTGTCGCCCCCGTGTCACCGGTTCCGCCACCGCAGCATGATCCCCGGTCTCACGACGCGATCGACGACTTTGCGAGCCAGCGAGCGACCGAAAAGGGCGTGACACTGGCCGAGCCGGCGCCGCGTGAAACGCTGATCCGCCGTGTCTATTTTGATTTGACGGGACTACCACCAAGCGAATCCGCGATTGAGCAGTTTGTCACCTCGACGCGGCCTGATGAGTACGTGCGTTTGGTCGATTCGCTGTTGGCGTCACCCGAATACGCAGAACGGTTTTCCCGCCATTGGCTCGATGTGGCTCGCTATGCCGACACGGTTGGCTACGCGCTTGGTGGCAAAGAGCGTCGCTTGAAAGGGAGTGATCGTTACCGCGATTGGACGATCCGTGCGTTTGGCTCGGATATGCCATTTAACGAAATGATCCTGCACCAATTGGCAGGTGATCGCACCGACCCGAACAACGAAGCGGGCAACCTCGACGCGATGGGCTTTCTAACCGTCGGACGTCGCTACTTGAACGGTTTAGATACGCGAGATGATCGCATCGACGTGATCACTCGCGGGTTACTCGGATTGACCGTCAGTTGTGCTCGTTGCCATGACCACAAATTTGACCCGATTCCGACGGCCGATTATTACGCGATGTTTGGCATTCTCAGCAGCAGCAAACATCACGAGGACGGTAAAAGCCCGTTGATGATGTCGGATATCGAAAAACCACACGATCATCCGATCTTGGTCCGTGGCCAACAGGGGAATCGAGGCGAGATCGCACCGCGGCAATATTTCACCGCGCTGCGGGATGCAGATGACAAACCGTTTCGCGATGGCAGCGGTCGCTGGGAATTAGCGAACGAAATTGCAGCGGCGGACAATCCGCTGACCTCGCGAGTTTTGGTCAATCGAATCTGGGGTCATTTGACTGGCAAACCGCTGGTCGAATCGACGAGTGATTTTGGAGTGCGGACCCCGCCGCCCGCAGTCGCTGAGGTGCTCGATGAGTTGGCAGTGGATTTTTCGCGACACCAAAGTGTCAAGAAAACCGTTCGCCGGATCGTTCTTTCGCGTATCTATCGCCAAGCGGTTGCATCCTCCGAGCAAAACCGTGAACTTGATCCCGACAATGGATTATTGGCCCGTGCCAATCGTCGACGTCGTGATTTTGAATCGCTGCGTGATTCGTTCTTGGCGGTCTCGGGATCGTTGCAGCACACGATCGGTGGCGAGCCGGTCGAAATCACCGGACCGACGCCTGTCCCGCGCCGTACGGTCTATGCGATGATCGATCGCCAGAATCTGCCGGCGGTCTTTCGCACTTTTGATTTTGCCAGCCCCGATGCTCATTCACCCAACCGCTATTTCACGACGGTACCGCAACAGTCGTTGTACCTGCTGAACGGAGCCCAAACACAAGAACTGGCACGGCGGGTGGCGAAAGAGGTTCGGCAAACCGTGAGACGCGACATCGATCAACCCATCGAGTTGGCGTATACCCAATCGCTCGTTCGTCGTGTGCTATCGCGTGAACCCAGTGAAGAGGAACAGCGACAATTTGTTTCCTTTTTGCAGCAAACTCCGGCGCCGTTTGTTGTTGCGGCTGAGCACTGGACCTACGGTACCGCGAAACTGGATGCCGACCGGCGCGTCAGCGAGTTTCAAACGTTTGCGGTGTTCAAAGACAAACGCTGGCAAGCCAAGGACAAACTCCCGGACGACGGGTCGTTTGGCTATGCGTCGTTGAGCGACAGTGGGGGTCATGCGATGCGGGGTGCCGACGGTGGTGTCGTGCGGCGCTGGACGGCACCGGTGTCAGGTGACGTTACGATCACGGGGATGATCGAGCATAGCGAAAAGCGAGGCGACGGCGTCCAGGCGATCGTGTGGAGTGGGAACGAGCGAGTGTTCAGCGAGGTCCGCCACGGCGAAAATCGTAAATTTGGACCGCTCAAGACACGGGTGGAAAAGGGAGAAACAATCGATTTCGTTATCAATCGGGGTGACTCCGATAGTTTCGACTCCTTCGTGTGGCGAGCCACGATTAAGTTGGTGACCGAGACCGGACAGGAATTTGACACGGATTCGGCCGAAGATTTTAAAGGTCCCGGCGGAAGGCGAGCATCACGACCGCTCGATCGACTCGAGCAACTGGCTCAGGTCTTATTGATGAGCAACGAATTTGCATTCGTGGATTAGGTGAACATCACCGCGTTTGTGCCAAATTAGCGTAACGGGAATCGTCAACGACTTGTCGATTTAATCCAAATGCAAATCGCAACAGTGAGCCGTGGGCCGTAAGGCACCGGGGAGTGCCTCAGACCCGGCCGCTGACGCGCGAGCGGCTCACTAAATCAACAAGTCGTCAAGACTTTCGTTCGATTGACGTATGCCTCCCGGCGTCAGCCAAAGCGGCTAACCAAATCGCAGTCGGATCGGCCGGTAGGAACCGGCCCTACATCTCGGGGGAATCGGTCGACGCGACAATGCGGTCGATCTCAGTGATGATCTCTAGCGGCAAACGTGTGGCGGTACACGTTTCGCGTATCTGATCCGGCCGACGAGCTCCGACAAGCGCGGCGGTGACGCCGGGTTGCGAGACCGCCCAACCGATCGATAACTCGGCAACGGTACGGTTTGCACGTTCGCCGAGTATCTGCATCAGATCCAATATTCTGTGCGTTCGCTCGCGAGCAGCTCCCTGGAAAATCGGGTACCCAGGCCGGCTGTCGCCTTCGGCAAACACGTGGTCTCGTGAAATTTTTCCCGCCAACAAGCCTTTCATCAGCGTCCAAAACACGTAGACCTGGCCACCATCGTGATTCGCTTCGGGGATCAATTGATCGAGCGAATCTCGCTGCAACAGATTCAGTGGACACTCGATCGCATCACAGCGAACCACGGACGCGAACTGTGCCCTTTGTGCTGGCGACACGTTGCTGACTCCGGTGCGTTTGCAAAGTCCTCGTCGTTGCAGTTCCGCGATCGCAGCGGCCGATGTTTCGATTGCCACATTCGGATCGGGCGAGTGCAACATCAGCACGTCAAAACAATCGATCCCCAATCGCCGCAATGACTCTTCGGCGTCGGTGGTGAGCGTTTCGGCCGACCCGTCGATAACACGTTTGCGATCGCTTGACCAACGCTGGCCCACTTTTCCAATCACTTCAAAGCGGTCGCGATCCTTGGCTAAGAAAGGCTGCAAGATCTTGTCGCTCTCGCCGTCATAGCCGTAGCTGAACGCGGTATCAAACGCCGTCACGCCCAAATCGATCGCGGTGGCGATGGTGGTTTCGGCATCGGTGCGGGTCACGCCTACGGTGGTGACGCCCGCGATGGGCCAGAGACCAAGCACAATCGGTTTTTCGTTGTTCATGCTTGTCATTGTGCCGAGCAGATCCGGCAACGAAAAGCGTCAACCAACGAAAAAAGGGGTGTGAAGGAAAAATCCTTCACACCCCAAATTTGACTCTTCTAGCGGACTCCGACGCGGTGTTCCGGACTAAAACGATGAGCCGGAGCCGCTGGGCCAATTTTAAAGTTCAACTTAGAGGTTGATTACCACGCCTAGGTCGATTCCTTGAACCCAGAGGCTCGAATCATCAAATTTGAATGCTCGTCCACCGAACGGGCCGCCGGTGGCGTTGGTCGTTCCGTCGAAGATCGGATCAACCACGTCGCCAGCAAGGGCCACATTGTCGAAGTACAGGAACGAGTAGCCGACGCTAAGCGAAACGTTGGGACGGAATCGGTAGCCGAGCTTGAAGTTCGCTTCGGGGATGAAGGAGAACACATCTCGCTCGAACGTGCCTTGGTTGTCCAAAGCCAGAGCACCACCCGAAAGCACAGGTGGGTTGCTGCCGATCGGGCCGAACTGTGACGAACCCGCAATGTTAGCGGTTTGGTTCATGTTACCCAAGTGAACCTTGGTCATCGAACGGGCGGTCCAACGGCCGCGGCTCATGCTCATCTCGAAACCAACTTGACCACCGTTGAAACGGTTTTCCATGTCGAACGAGTCGTTGAAGTTGGTGACGTTACCGGTGTCGCGGTTCACGCTGACGCTGCTCATTCGCAAGGTATCGTCGATGCTAAAGTGGGTGTAACCCCCGATCAACTCAAGCTTGCTGGTGCGGCTGCCGCCCAGGTTGATGCGAGCGTAACCTTCAGCACCAAGCAGGTCGAGCGAGCTTTCAGCGGCGATTGCACCGGTGAAGTTTGCGTTCCCCAGTGTACCAACGTTTTCTGCAGCGATTAAGATTGCATCCATACCGCCGGTGTTGGTGTTGAAGTACGGGCGACCGATCGATCGATCGCTGCCGTCGCCGTCACCGTAGAACGAATCTTGGTTTTCAGCAAGGATCCAGAAGCGTCCACCGAGGCCAACGTTTTTGGTGAAATACTTACCAAAGTCGCCGCGGAAACCGCCTGACAATTCGCCATTGATGTCGTCACCAAATACGGTGGTCGAGTTGTCCCCGAAGGGGGCCTCACCCGGTGCCGCGGTCGAGATCAATGCGGGCATGTCACGGTTTTGTGTGAACCACAACAAGGCTTCGGTCTGAGCCCATGTGTTGCTTTCGCAACCGAACATGGATCCGAGTCCCATGTGGCGAAGAGCACATCCGCCGCCACACTTGCCGCCACAACCGCCATCGCATCCGCCGTTGTAGTCGACGCCACAACCGGCTTCGGCATAGCCACCATAGCCGTTATCACATGATGCTTGGTATCCGCGATTGCTTTGACGGTTTCGCAAGCGATGGCCGTCAAGGAATGCGACCGGTTGAAGGTCGTTGGCGGCTGAGGGCGTGTAAGCCGGCTCGGCAGCATAATGAGCTGCGTCCTCTTGATAGGCTTGCGAACTCTCGTACGCGTTCGAATGAGACGCCGGAGCGACCTCACTTACCTGTTGTTGGTAAGTGCTTTCGTCTGCAAAATAGGCGTCTTCGTCGTAGCCTGGAAGATCGCCGACACTCGAAGCACCCTGTTGAGCAAAGCTCACATTTGAGGCGGACAGCAACAATGCTGTTAGGGCCAGGCCTCTCAAATTCGTTTTCATAGGAAATCTCGTAACAGTCCGGGAACACTGGTTGACTGGTATAAGACAATCGACTGGTTCCACCGGTATATGCAGATCCATAGGAACACTAGGTAAAGTCGCCCCAGGTTGCCCAGCTTGATGCTTAAAGCGTGCAAAGTTTATCTAACATCGCTGGTTTACCCGTTAGAATGAATGTTTCACGCGTATTGACGCGGTGAAGAGGCAATAACATCACTTCTGAAACCAAAAAAACTTGCAAAGAAGTCCCTATGTCTGCTCGTAATTCCGCTCCGGAGCTGCCATTTTCAGAGTCGGCACCCGAGGTGGATTCTGAAACGGCGTTTTCAACGGGCGAAATTGTCGACGAGTTGGACAGCGGGCACAGCGGTCAAGGGGATGATATGGAAGGCAAGCGGGCAGATCAGGATATGGAACGCAATCAGACGCAGGGAACATCCGCTGCGAACGGTGAGGAGAGCCACGCGGCATCGGTACCACAACCTCACGATTTGACGGAAAACCCAGCCAGCGACTCTCGATTGCCGCTGCAGGGCGAATTGCTCGGTGCCTCCCCGAATTCAGGTACCGGCCCGAATTCAGGTACCGGCCCAAGTCCGCCGGTGCCGGGGGTACCTGCGCCCGAACCGGAACGCAAAGCGGCTACCAGTTCACGTCACATTGGCGGCACTCACAAAGCGTTGTCGCCCTATTCGAAACAGGGGCTCAGCCCCCGCATGATTCGCTGGCGTCGCAAATTGGCTCAAATCAACGCACTTGAACCGATCCTCAAAGCGGAAGACGACCTCTCCCTGCGAAAACGATCCCTCGCGTTACGCTATCGAGCGATGGCAGGCGAAAAACTTTCCGTTCTGCTTCCCGAGGGCTATGCCTTGGTCCGCGAGGCAGGACGCCGCGCCCTTTCGATGCGGCATTACGATGTGCAAATCATCGGTGGCATCTCGCTGTTCGAAGGCTGTGTCGCCGAAATGCAGACCGGGGAAGGGAAAACCTTGACCGCATCGCTGCCGCTTTACCTGCACTCATTAACGGGCAAAGGCGCCCACCTCGCCACGGTCAACGATTACTTGGCGAAACGTGATGCCGAGTGGATGCGGCCGCTGTTTGAGCTATTGGGCGTGTCTGTCGGGATCATTCAAACGCAAGACGACCAAAAATCGCGCCGCGAATCCTATGGCTGTGCCATCACCTACGGAACCGCCAAGGAATTTGGCTTCGATTTCCTGCGGGATCGATTGCTACTACGAGCTCAAAACCGTTTGCAAACCGAGATGCTCGGCGATGGCGGCGGCGGTTTTTCGGGCGGCGGTGACCAAATCGTGATGCGAGGTATGCATTTCTGTTTGGTGGACGAGGCCGACAGTATTTTGATCGACGAAGCACGGACACCGCTGATCATCGGCAGTATCGAAGACACCGTCCGCGACCAGATCGTGGAAACCTACCTGTGGGCTGCCGAAAACGCACCCAGCTTCGAATTGGATGAGCATTTCGAGATCGATGACGACACCAAACAGTACGAATTGACCGCTCGTGGACGGCAAAAAGTCCGTGCCCTTCCTAAAAGCGACCTCGTTCGCACCATGGGACTCGTCGACTTGTACGAGTACATCGAACGTGCCGTGAAGGTCCATCGCGAGTTTCTGCTGAACCGCCAATACGTGGTCAAACCGAACGAGAAAGGGATCGATGAAATCGTGATTGTCGACGAGTTCACCGGCCGGCTCGCCGAAGGACGCAAGTGGCGTGACGGGATCCATCAAGCGATCGAAGCCAAAGAGAAAATCGAAATTAGCGTGCCTACCGGGCAGGCGGCTCGAATCACAGTCCAAGACCTGTTTTTGCGTTATCCCCATCTTGCCGGGATGACCGGTACAGCGGCCACCAGTGCCCGTGAATTGCGGCGAATCTATCGCACTCCGGTGATTCCTGTTCCCACCAACCGGCCGCCAAAACGCAAACGACTTGCCGACCGGGTGTTTGGAACGATGCAGGCAAAATTTGAAGCGGTCGCCAAAGAAGTCCAAGAGGTAAATGGGCAAGGGCGTCCGGTGTTAATTGGAACGCGCTCGATCGACAAGAGCATGATCGTCTCTCGATTGTTGGACGAGCTCGGGATCCAGCACAAAGTCCTCAATGCGAACAACGTCGAGATGGAAGCCGAAATCGTTTCGGCGGCAGGCGAATACGGCAAAGTCACGGTGGCGACCAACATGGCGGGACGTGGTACCGACATTAAATTGGCTGATGCCGTTGAATCCATGGGCGGAATGCACGTGATTTGCACGGAACTGCACGATGCCGCTCGGATTGACCGCCAATTGATCGGTCGTTGTGGTCGACAAGGCGACCAAGGCTCCTATCGTCAATATCTGTCGCTCGATGACGATATCCTCAAAGGAGGACTTGGCCCTGGTCGTGCCGAAAAATTGAAGGCAAAAGGGATCGCCAAATCGGGAGCAGCGGACAGCTATGCGAAGCTGTTTGGAAAAGCCCAGCGAAAAGTGGAACGCAAGCATTTTCGAGACCGCATGGTGCTGATGCACCACGAGAAAGAACGCAAGAAAATGCAGCGTGAAATCGGCCAGGATCCTTATCTGGATACGCCAGATTAAAGTCCAATGCCCTCTACTGTGGCATCGGGGCACGGGCTGTCGCTGCTTACTTTTAGGGTAGCGGAACTCGTCAACGGCTTGTTGATTTAGTGAGCCGCTCGCGCGTAAGCGGCCGGGTCTGAGGCACTACCCGGTGCCTTACGGCCCTCGGCTCACCGTTGCGATTTGCATTTGGATTAAATCAACAAGCCGTCAAGAGTTTCGTTGAAAGGGAGAACTGTCGAAAGTCTTGACGACTTCCGCTACGGTCAAACCCTAATTTCCAATTTGGATAAAGCACTGGCCTCAAAATCAAAATTGGAATTCTCCCCTTATCGGTGTTGACAGCAGACTTCTGCACTGACTATTCCCAACGCAAACCAGGACACTCCTGGCGGAGATCACAGGAGGTGATTTGCTATCAAAGCAACCTAAGGTTGTTTTTGATCATCCGTCGAGAGGATCTTGGAATGCAAAAGTCCTGTGAAGTAGATTCACAGGCGGTAGTGCTGGGACCACCGGCAACAAGGCTTACGTGTAGATAATATCTTCGCGTTTTGTTGTGCAGGTAATCTTGACGCGACCAGTATCATTGAAGTCTCACCGCGAAGAAGGAGAGTCGCGTTGAACCGCCTCTTAAACGCAAATGGCCTCGTAATGGCACGCCGTCCTCTCGTGGGACAACGACAACCGATAGGTTTATTCACCTATGCGGCTAGTCTAGGCATTCTTTACACACTGGCGTCGTCGACCACCGTGTCGGCTCAACTGCCACTGCCGCCTGGTGCAACACCGCAACCACCAAGCAACCACGCTACATCTGGAAATCCAGGTGTGACGACCCAACAACTGATCACACAGACTCGCTCTGCGATGAGCCGCAAGGACTATCGCAACGCTGTCGAGCTATTCCGCCATTCGGTTGCCTCGGTAGCACAGTCGCCTCAGATGTCAGCTCAGGTCGAACAACTTCGTGGCGAACTACTCGCTGTGGGGTTTGATCGCGAATTGCTGACGATGCCACCGACGACGCCGCTACCCAAAGTGGCGAGCGACTCGGCATCGATCCAACGTTTGCCGAGCGTCGCGGATGCTCAGCCGATCGGTGGTGCATCGGACATCGCGGCACGAAAGCAAGAGGCACTTCGATTGCTCGCAATCGGACGTTCGTCACTTGATCGCGGCGACGCCTCGACCGCATTGACACTGGCTCGACAAGCTCAGGCATTGAACGTTCCTGAACGCGAATTCACCACCGGCGAACCTCGCGTATGGCAACTGTTGCTCGACGCTGAATCCGCCGCACGAAGGAGCGGTATCGCATTAACGAGTGGCACTTCGCCGATCCAGTACTCGCCCGTTCAGCAAGCCGGCGGTGCCGCCAGCGACATGAATTCGGGTGCTGTTGCTCAAATGTTGTTCAATGGTGACACGACTGCGGGCTCCGGCAACTCGTTTGTCGGTGACAATGCCCCCAACGGGATCTCTCAAGTCCAGAACACCGAGCCGATTCCATCGGGTGCAACAAACGTTGCCACCAAGGCCTATCAAGACGGATTGGAACTATTGACTAGCGGCGACAAGGTCGCAGCTCGCGCCAAGTTCTTGGAAGCATGGAAGAACGAAGACACTCTGGATCTCGAGACACGACGCCAACTGAAAGACAAGTTGACGCTGCTGCAATCCAACCAAATTGGATCGATGGCGCCGAAACTAGATCCGAACAAGCCATTGACAGCGATCGAGCGTGCTCAACTTGAGAATCAAGAAAAGACACGTCGCATGTACCGCGAAGTGACTTCGGAATTAGCCAAAGCCAACGAGTCCAAGACGAGTGCTCCGATGGACTCGCTGGATCAACTCGAACGCCTCAAGCGACGCGTCGAGACTTCGGACTTAGACGAATCGAGCCGACGTTCGTTGACCGGGATGGTCGATAACGCCTTGCGAGATCAACAAAGTTACGTCGAAGCGAACCGGGCTGACATCGAGTTAGAACTAGAGAATGAAACGGTTCGCACCACGATGGCGACTCAGTCACAACGCGAAGCCGCGGTGGACGATGAGATTGCTTCTCTGGTGGGAGAGTTTAATGAATTGATCAAAGAACGACGCTTCAACGAAGCTGAAACCGTGGCCAAGCAAGTGGCTGAATTGAAGCCAGGTTCGCCAATCGCGATCACGATGCTGCAAAACGCCCGAACGCAAGTTCGCGGTTTGATGAGTCAAGAGATCAATGACGCAAAGGAAGAGGCATTTTTCAGCAATATGCTCGACGTCGAGCGAGCTGGGATCGGAATCAATCCCGAACGCAACTTCGCTCTGCCGGATGCACGGATCTGGGAAGACCTTTCCCGGCGTCGTCTTGCCAACAACGGTAACGACGAACGCATGAGTGCTCGAGAACAAGAGATCAAGCGTTCGCTGTCGACCGACGTTAACGTGAAATATCGCAATCGTCCGCTGCACGAGGTACTCGACGAGCTTGCCGCCGTCACCGGTGTGCCGATTGTGATGGACAGCCGATCGTTGTCAGCCGTCCGTGTGACACCGGATACTCCGGTGGACTTGAATCTGCAAAAGAGCATTCCACTGAAGAGTGCCTTGAGTTTGATTTTGACGAACTTGGAATTGACCTATGTGATCGAAAACGACGTGTTGAACATCACCAGCCTCGAAGCCAAGCGAAGCAAGGTTTATCCGAAGACGTATCGTGTGACCGACTTGGTTACTCCGATCCCGAACTTTACCAGCAGCTACGAAGATGGATTGGCAGGGGCTCTGCGTGCCGCCTACCAGATGTCCAGCCCTCATAGTGATGTTCAAATTATGCCGGTTTCGGCAACCGACCTGGGACGCGGCATGGCCGCCAGCATGTCACCGTCGCAAATGGCTCCGAACATGTTGGGACAATTCTCACCGATGGGGTCCCAAGGTGGATTCGGTCCAGGCAATCCACCCTCGGCCGGCGGTGGTCGTGGTGGCAGTTCGTTTGCTGACTTCGGTTCGCTGATGACACTGATTGAAACCACTGTGGTACCAGATACCTGGGAAGCTTTGGGCGGACCGAGCACGATGGCTCCCTACCCGCAAAACTTGAGTCTTGTTATCAGCACGACAAGTGACGTGCATGACCAAATCACGGACCTGTTGACGACCCTTCGTCGTCTTCAGAACTTGCAGATCACGATCGAAGTTCGCTTCATCACGCTCTCGGATACGTTCTTCGAGCAGATCGGTGTCGACTTTGACGTACAGTTCGATGACAACCTCAACGGGCTACCTCAAGACGACTCGGGACCAGCTGTCACGATCGGATTCAACGGACCTGGTGGAGTCACCTCGGACTTGGATATCCAATTCCAAAACAACAACTTCGGAATTGCCCCGCCCTTCAGTGCTCCTGACCCGGGTGCGATCTCGACGATTGGATTTGCGATCCTCAGCGACATCGAAGCGTTCTTCTTCTTGCAAGCCGCACAAGGCGACAGCCGTAACAACGTCATGCAAGCTCCGAAGGTCACGCTGTTCGATGGACAATTTGCAACGATCAGCGACGTGTCACAGCGACCGTTCGTTACCAGTATCACGCCGGTTGTCGGTGACTTTGCGGTCGCCCAACAACCAGTCATCGTGGTCCTGAACGAAGGGACGCAATTGAACGTGCAAGGGATCGTCAGCGATGACAAACGATTCGTACGCTTGACGCTGGTTCCGTTCTTTAGCCAAATCGGAAACGTCGACACGTTCACGTTCGAAGGCCGACGTTCGACCAACACCAACAGCAACACGACTCGTGACACCAACGGTGACGGCAAGATTGACTCGAATGACGAATCCGATACGGATACGTCTAACGATGTCGTCGAAGGTACCACGGTTCAGTTGCCGACCTTCGCCTTCACTCAGGTCAGCACGACAGTGAGTGTTCCCGATGGTGGAACGATTCTGCTCGGTGGAATTAAACGTCTTGCCGAAGGCCGATCCGAACGCGGTTTGCCCTTCCTCAGCAAGATCCCTTACATCAGCCGCTTGTTCCGCAACGTTTCGACGGGCCGGGATGCACGAAGCTTGATGTTGATGGTGACACCACGAATCATCATCCAAGAGGAAGAAGAGATCGCTCAAACCGGATTCGACCCCAACCGCTAACGTTGGTAACGAATTCAAGACGATGACAAAACGAAAAACGCCGGACGGAAACGCCCGGCGTTTTTTTATGCTTACTGAGCAGCGTTGTTGCCAACGCTCGTGGATTTAACCCAGGCAACGGGTTGCGCCCGATAAGGTTAAAAGATGGAAGGTTAAAAAATGGGGACAAACCAATGGTTCCTCGCGGTCGTCAGCCCCTACGACCACTTCATCTTCCTGTCACCCATTTCCTTGTATACCTTTTTCAGCAGGCTGACAGACGGTGACGACAAACGGAGACAGCTCCCCCCTTCGCGTCAAGTCGATTGCATCCGAGCGTCACTCACCGACGACTTCCCATCGGCCCCACAACTTGGGTGTTAATTCTGCTTCGCTCGGAACATCGGCGGTGATCGCGGTGGCTTTATTGGACCAGTAAACTCGCTGATTCGTCTGACTTCCGTTTCCACGCAGAACGCCGAGATCGGCGTGATAGGTTTCGCCAATCGTGGGCTTCCAATCGAGCAAACTCAGCGGCACCTGCACTTCATAATTGCCAGTGCCGTCGCTCGCCAATTTCAGCTCGTCGCTGACATCCTGGACGCTATCCAGATAGATCGTTCGCCATGGACTGCTAAACGCAACCGGTTGTTTGGTACCAGGAACACTCGCTCGATACAGCAGTGCTCGCGTCTTGCCTTTGACCTGCGTCACCAGCAGTCGCAAGTCGCCGGGGGCGGGTTCCGCACGATCAGCTTTCGCCGCGAAATCGGTGCCGAGCATGATGTCAAGCGCGCCGCCGGTTTTGAACAACGCTTGCGGCGTTTCACCGCTGTTGGTGAGAAGGTCTTTCTCGTTGGTGCGCCAGGCGGCAAAGAGTTTATCGCCGACAATGGTTACTGCGGCGCTCGCGTCATAGGGACGTGAATCGCTATTGAAGTTTGCCTTGGTACCACGCCGGTCGATGGGGGCCCAGTCGGTCGTCGGGGGCCAATCGTCCAGGTGACCATCGACCTGCGGAGCGGTTGATCGCAGGGTGACTTTGAGTGTGCCGCTGCCGAGGGCCGATTGACGCGTTGCCTCGGTTTGCACGAACCACTCGCGAGCCTTTGCCAAATCGTCGGTGGTAACCGTCAATGGTTGTGCGGGAATACGGCGGATGGAATCGAGACCCGATACTCGCACCAGGCTGACGCGGCCGCCATCGACGACAAAGACTTCCCCACTGGCCGTTTGGGTAATGCTGGGCCAAAAGTTTTCGTCGTGCAGTGATACGTTGCCGACATCCATGCCACGCACGGCTTGCGGCATCGCCCAATTGGGTCGCAAGCGAATGTCGTGAAATAGCGTCGCCACGAACAGACCATCGGCAGTGAACAAGTACATGTTTCCCATGTTGCCGTTGATGGCAAAGATCGAACCTGCGTCGCCGCGGGGGCGGATCCAGCCACCGAGCAATCGCGTGGTGCCAATCAACATGCCCGGCTGATCTGGAATCGCCGCTTCATGACTGGCGTGCAGGCCAGGCCACACATTGGGATAGGTCCAGCGTGCTTGACCCCCTAACGATCCACCCAAGCCGTAAGGCGAGAATGGCGCCGGGGCAACGGTGTGAATTGTCCAGCCATCGGGTTCGCTCAGGGCTTGGTCGCCACCGGATGATTGTGGTCCTTGCGAACCGGTCAGTAACACTTGCGGCGCAGCAAGATCGTAAAGTGGAGCTCCGTGTTCATTGAACTTCACGGGGATAAATTGAACGGTTTGGTTGCCCCAACGAGCCACCACCATCGCCAAGTCCGACTGGGTGACGACGCCAGAGCATGAGGCTTTGCTGATCTGAACTTCGCTGGGCTGCGGCAATCCATCGCCGTTGGCATCGGACCACGC
>CAXBHV010000002.1:0-32416 GCA_963974855.1 uncultured Rhodopirellula sp.
TTTAATGTCGGGCCTGATCTGGCTTCGCCGCCATTGGACGATGCCATCACCGATTGGATCGCGAGCCTGGGCACGGGAGACATCAAGGCTGGCGAGATTGAACAATCTCACGTGGACATGTTAGCCGCAAGCGGTGATGTCGTGTCGCGGGAGCTGAGGCGACGGGCGGTTGAACTGGAGGAAGAAGCGAAGCAGATGAAAAATCTGGCGAGCGATGTGCTGCGTGCACCGCTGCTCGATCAGCTCGGTGAGTTGTTTTCCGAGGAGCCCGATTCAGATGCAAGTTCAACGCGTCGACTGGTCAAAGGCGCGCTGTTGATATCGGCGATCGAGAATCCGCAAGTCGATCTGGCGGCCTACGAAGCCAAGCTCGAAAGAATGGCCCGAGAGATTGCCGAAGGCTTTGGGGCCGAGGATGACGAGCGACAGAAACGTCAGATTCTTGACAAGTATCTGTTCCAAGAGAATGGATTTCATGGCGGTCGTGCCGAGTATTATCATCCCGCCAATAGTTTCTTGGATCGTGTGATCGATGATCGCGAAGGGTTACCGATTACATTGGCGATTTTGTACATCGATCTTGGCCGTCGACTTGGATTGCAAATCGAAGGGATTGGATTGCCTGGACACTTTGTCGTAAAGCAAGTTTTGGAGTCGGGCAATGAGCAGCTGATCGATGTGTTTGATCGTGGCGAGGACTTGAGTCTTGAAGCCACTGCTGAAATGGTTCGGCAATTTGCCGGCCGAGAAATTGAGGATTTCGATGTTCAGCCGCAAACGGACCTCGATATCTTGACTCGTGTGCTTAACAATTTGATTGGAATTGCGACACGTGACCAAGACATTGATGCGATGTTGCGTCGGACCGACATGTTTGTAACGCTGCATCCAGACGAGAATCGTTATCGATTCATGCGAGCTCAATTGCGAGCAATTTCAGGCCGCACCGCAAGAGCACAGGAAGACATTGACGAACTGCTTCGCCGCGAACCCAATGGGATCATTGGACTGCCAATTCGCGAATTGAAAGCATCACTGCAATCCGACAGCGAAAGTCAATGAGCGTTTAGCGAGAAAACCAGACGCGGATGAAGTGACCATCATTCGGGGCACTTTCGTTTACGGTTGACTACATTAACATGACACGCAGTAAGGATTGCGATGCTGTTGCCTGTAATCTCTGTCCCGTTGAAGTGCACTGGCGTTACAATATGATAGAGGGGTTGGATCGCCCCACGGATCTACCAGGATCTCGTGCAGACTCTACAAACCCCGTTGCTTCTCATGAAGTCCACAAAAACTACCAAGCGAAAACAAAATTCAGCGACATTTGCGAACGATACGAAGACAGGTTCGGAGACAACAAATCAATCGGCAGACAATATGGCGAAGCGTGACAACGGTGACGATAAGCTAGGCGATAGCTCCGTTTCGACGGATCTTGGTAGTACAAAGGTTGCTAACAGCCGCGGTATCGTGGAACGAGCAACCGAGGGACTGGTCCGTTTGGAACTTCAGCGCCGGCGTCGTGCATTGCTGCGGTGGTTTCTTGCCATCTGCGTCGTGCTCGGGATTGGATACGCCATCCATTTAGCACTGAGCACATGGCTGGGGATGGATCCGATCACCCACGTCTGGGAATTAATCCGAGTCCGCCTGCCGCTTGGTCCGCCTCCCTCTCGATAGGACGCCGCAGGTGAATCCCAAGAGCTCACTAACAGACTGACCCGCGAATCTCGTTAGCGTCGGCGAGGTGGTTGCTGTGGGTAGTAGTGCGAGGTGTTTTGGAAGGTGGCTGCTTGCGAGGCCGCTCCGATGCCGGTCGTCAACCTTTCACGGATTTGATTGTCCACGATTTCCGCTACCTGTTGCTGGCTAATCAAGCTTTGCCGTTGTGATTCGGCATAATAGGATGGGCGTGTCCGCGAAGCGTAATCGTTGTAGATTTGAGCAGGACGTACGAACGAATAGTAGTTGGGTAGTCCGGTTCCGTTGAATTGGTTGTAAAGCAAATACGGACTAAACGTCGGCCGAGCTGGATAATAGTGAGCCGGATGCTGAGCACTCACATCAGCGGCGCTGCTAAAAAGCAAGAATCCAGCAGAGACACAAACGGCAAGATAGAATTTGTTCATTGCTATCAAAGCTACGTAAAGAGGAGTCGGAATGACGACAGTGCATTTGCCGACGATTCGTTAGAGTTTTGGTACGAGGTAATCTATCGTCAATCGACCTTCGGCTACATCGGTGTTTTCCGGTGGGCCGAGGTCAGATCGGCAAGAGACAATCGTCCTCTATTACGATTGTAGTGACTGGGGGCGATTTTCGCAGAGCGAAAAGTTTCCCCGCCGGTAGATAGCATTCCGCCCGAATGCTTTTGGGAGCGATTTGTGGGATTCCCTACGGTTTACTGCATGGGCGTTCCAGCACGATTAACGACTTAAAGATTGATAGGGCCGTCGCCATCGCCACGGTTAATGTAGTAGTGATCTGTATTGACGTTAGCAGCATCGATTTGGCGTGTGAGTGCTCTGGAGCTCGCAAACAAATAGTTCGAGGGACCGCTGAGATAGCCAGCGGTCTGGAACCCTTTGCACCAGTCGCGATGTGCTTGATTCGAAACGATGAGATCGACCCCTCGTTCTGTCAAGAATTGGGTAGCAGCTTTTACAAGCCGATTCGCATTTTCAGGCGTGGCGAGGGCGTCAACGACCGATCCGACACGCAACGTGCCAAATTGCTTGTGGCCTGACATCAATGTATCGATGACGACCACCCATCCAATAACGCCGCTTGCGTCTGAGATTTTCAGGCGGAGGAATCGGGGATCCGTTGTTGGGTACAATCGCTGTAGGACTTGAGTGTCGCGAACCGCGATCATTCCATAATGCTCTTCACAGTCCGCCCAAACTTGATCGGCCCATGATGTAAATTGATCGACTTGCTCGATCTTCACACTCGATTGGTTTGCGGGTGTGCTGTGACGAATGCGTTGAGCGACGTTGGCTGCGATCCAGCCTGCCCCAGAGAACGCAGCAGCATCAAGTAAGATTCGCCGTAGCGGTGTGCGTCTTAGGAAGCGAATGTTGCGGCAAAACTTAAACGGATGAACCACTTTGAAAAAGAAGGGAATCGATGAGATTCGCCATCCACCTGCCTTAAACAATTGTGCAACTGCTTCGCCTTCGCCTCCAATTCCCATACCAAAGAGCAGTTTCTGTTTGCTCAGTGAATTGAACAGTATCTCCACTCCCAAATTCGCATGGGCGCGATCAATAATTCCTTCGGAGATAGGCAAACGCAGGTCGGCAATGGGAACGACATTGTCTCCGATCTTAAACGCTTGGTGTTTTAAGATATAGCCGCCACGCACTTCCTCGGCGTGATCCAACGCCACGTAATAGCGTTGATTAGGCAACAGCTCGCCCAGCGGAGGCAACCAGTTGGGGATGGTTTGATCGGGATACTGCATTTCAATGCCGCCGGCTTTTAACCGTGCATTGAATGCTTTGACCGCATCAACATGATCGTTCGTAAACTCCGTGATTTGATAGGACATCGGTTATGCTGAGTAACCGCCGTCAACGATCAAGGTTTGTCCTGTGATCCAAGCCGCGTCTTGTCCGCCGAGGAAAGCGACTGCTTTGGCGACGTCTGCGGGGCGTCCAAAGCCGAGCGGATAGGTCGATTCAAGCTGTTCCACCTGGGATGGAGCGTACTTGGCAAACATACGGTCAGTCATCTCGGTACGAACGATTCCGGGTGCAACAGCATTGACTCGTATTCTTTTAGCGGCAAGCTCCAGTGCGATCGCGCGAGTGAACGCGATTACCGCTCCTTTACTTGCGGCATAAAGACTCATGCCTGGCGCTCCTTTGAGTGCCGCGACTGACGCCATATTCACGATCGCACTGCCCTCGCCGAGCAACCGTAAGCAGGCACGCGTGTACATCGCCATTGCGACGACGTTCAAGTCCATCATCTCCGTCGCGGTATTGGACTTTTGAATCTGTAGCGGCGAAATGAGCTCTTTGCCGGCATTGTTGACCAGCAAGTCAATTCGTGGGTGTAGTGACCGGATTTCATTTACATGGGTTTTCACCGAGGCTTCATCCGTCACATCGCAAGGGAAAACCGATGCAGTGCCCCCCGCAGATTCAATTTCCGATTGAAGTTGAATAAGCAGCTCGTGTCGACGTGCCACCAGCAATGGATGCATTCCGAGCCGCGCCAGTTCAAGGGCAACAGCCTTGCCGATTCCAGTTGATGCACCTGTGACAAGGGCAGTTGGCGATTGATTTTCAGACATCGAGATTCAGTTCCACTGCATTTCACATGCGGCCCACGAGTAGCCGACGCCGAAGCCAACTAAGACGAGGCGATTTCCCGATTGAATTGATCCCTTTTCCACAGCGCGAGCCAGGGCAATCGGGATGCTTGATGATACCGTGTTGCCGATGTCCTGCACATCGATAATCATCTTTTCAGCTGGGATCTTTCCTCGTTTAGCAAGATGCTCAAGCATGTATTGGTTTGCTTGGTGGTAGACGAAGTAATCGATATCGTCGGTCGTCAATTCTGATTTGGCCATCAACGCCTTGACCACTTTCGGTACCGAAGTGATCGCAAAGGTAAAGATCGCCGGCCCATCCATGAACAGGTTTTCGGAGGTGCGAGTACAACCTGCTTCGTCGGTGATTTCTTCGCACGGGCTTTGGCGTTTCGGATTTCGGGTTCCTCCGTCTGTCACAATTAGATTTTCGGCACCCTTGCCATCGGTACCCACCACAAATTCACCAATTCTACCCGCGCCACTACTTTCACCGATTAGGGTTGCCGCCGCGCCATCACCGAACAAAGTTCGCACGGTCCGATCACGCGGATGGATATATTTGGTGTAGGTATCCGCAGTGATCAGCAAGACATTGCGCGCGGCACCGCTGAGCACAAGTGATTTGGCGATTTGAAGGCCGTAGACGAACCCGGAGCAACCTAAGTTGAAATCAAAGGCGCCGACGTGTTTGCCCAATCCCAGTCGTTGCTGCAAGATGCAAGCACCCGAAGGCAAGAAGAAGTCGGGTGATTGTGTGCAATAGACAATGTAATCGACTTCACCGCGTGGAACGATTTCTTGCTCAAGCAATTTCGTTGCTGCTGCATAACCAAGATCACTCGCCGTTTCATCTTCGGCAGCGATATGACGAGCGTCGATTCCCGATTTAGCGTAGATGTCATCCATTCGCCAGTCGGGGTTTTCACGCTGTAAGTCCGCGTTGGTTTCAACCTTCTCTGGAAGATGATACGCGATTCCTAGCATGGCGATGTGCATCGTTAGTCCTCGAGTGCGTTGCGAGCTTTGAGACGGGTGACCAGTTCGTCGATCGATTTGAATGTTCGAAGGTCTTCATCGTCAACCGAGACTTCAAGCACATCGTCGATCGTAGCGATCATCGACAAATGTCCTACGGAGTCCCATTCTTTCACGGTATTCGGGGTGTCGTCCATCGATAGCGAATTGGGTTCACGTCCGAGCACATCACACAGTTCGTTTAAAAAGTCTTCGGTGGTCATCGTGTCGATCTCCGAGTGAGGGTGAAAGAAAAGCTTGTAACTACGACAGATCACTATTTGGGAAACGATGTCTCGTGTTGCAGGTCGCGAGAGACGGACGTTTCAGCAGTAGTGAAGATTGCTTTGACGGTTCGAAACAGGATCACAATGTCGAACCAGAGTGATTGTTTGGCAATGTATTGTTTCGAAAGGGCGACCTTGGTTGGCAGGATTCGTCGACAATATTCCTCTTCAGGGTCCTTGGCGTTTGCCAAAATCTCCGACTCATGGCGAAACTCGAGCGTTGCTAGATCGGTGATCCCTGGTCGGACTTGTAGGATGGTCGCATAGTCCTCACGAAACATATCAACGTATTTGGCGACTTCGGGTCGAGGTCCCACAAAACTCATCTCGCCTTTGAGCACATTGAGTAATTGAGGTAACTCGTCAAGTTTTGTTTTGCGCAATACGTTGCCGATCCAAGTGATTCGCTTGTCGGCACCCACCGTGATTTGCGGTCCATGCTCGGGTGCATCCTGGATCATGCTGCGAAATTTGTAGATCTGGAACGGCTTGAAATCACGCCCGATTCGTGTCTGAAGAAAAAACGCAGGGCCCGTGGATGTGCATCGCACGAGGATGGCGATCATGATCATAAGCGGCGCGAGTAGCAGGATCGCGGTTGCTGATACGATAATGTCGAAGAGTCGTTTTGCGATCAATGGAGTCAATCAGTCGGTGACAAGACGTGCCTACGGATTCTAACTCGCAAACTTTGTGCAGAGCTTGCGAACGGTATTCACCACGTGGTTCAATTCCGCACTAGTGATACCTGGGAACAAAGGCAAGCTGATTAAACGCTCCCATTGCGCCGTTGCAACGGGTAGGTCGTTGGCCGTCCAACCAAAGTTTTCTTGATAGTAGGTGTGCAGGTGCAGCGGACGCCAATGCACCGAATAGCCTACTTTCTCGTTGCGAAGTTGATCGATGAATTCATTTCGAGAGATCGACAATTTGTCTAGCCGCAGTTTGATGGGATAGAGGTGCCAGGAATGTAGTCGGTTTTCAGGCGACGCTGGTAGTTCGATTTCGGCGACTTCTGCGAAGTGATCGTTATAGAACTTGGCGATGTTTTCTCGTTTTAAGCGAAGTTCTTCACTACGTCGCAGTTGGACGATTCCGATCGATGCGGCGATGTCAGTCAAGTTGTACTTGTAGCCTGGTGCGATGATGCGATAGTCCCACGACCCCGTGCCGCTATATCGTTTCCAAGCATCATTGGACAATCCGTGCAGCGACATTTGGCGGATGTGGTCTGCTAGTTGCGGGTCATTGGTGACCGCCATGCCACCTTCACCCGTCGTAATCGTTTTGTTTGTGTAAAACGAGAAACAGGTAACCGATGCGGTGTCTTGTCCGCACTGGATCCACGGACTCGAGGGATCGGATCGCATTGCAGCTGGAAACGCATGGGCCGCATCTTCGACGACCCACAAATTGTTCCGTTTCGCGAACGCCTTGACCGCCGTCATGTCCATCATCGCGCCACCCACGTGGACGGGGATAATGCCGACGGGTTGGAGTGGTTCGTCCAGCGGCAAGCTTCCCTGTTTGAGTTGCTGAAGCTTGTTCTCGGCATCCGTTAAATCCATATTCAGACTGATCGGATCACAGTCCACCAGGATCGGAATCGCGCCTTGGTAGCGGATAATTTCGGCAGTTGATGCAAATGTCACTGTCGGAACGAGCACAGCCTGACCGGGCTGTAGTCCTAGTGCTTCCACGGCAAGGTGTAACGCCGCGGTACACGAATTGACAGCGATCGCGTGTTTAGCTTGCACCGCTTCGGAAAAGCTTTCCTCGAATTGTTGGACACGCGGGCCGCTCGTTAACCAACCCGAGCGTAGGCACGAAACGACATTTTCGATTTCCTCCTCCGTGATTGAGGGGCGGAAATAGGGCACCGTCGTTTGCGCGTCTAATGGCGATTTCGAAGGAGAAGCTTCCATATGTATTGTCATCAGGATTTCGAGGGCTGACTTAGGAGTTCGCCCCGTTCGATCGCTGCTCTTTGTTCCATAGGTAAATTACAGACCACGGTTCGAAATTTTCCAGCGGGCGTGCGCGGTATCGATGAGGTCGGTTCCGCGACAATTTCCATGTCGGGGTTACCCATGCGATCGCGGGTTCGCTGAATCATCAACTGTCTGTGGTCTTCGGTAAATTCCGGTGTGGGGACGTATAAAATACGAAGTTGTTTGAGCGAATCTTGAATGACCTGAGCTTCCACAACCGGGATTTCCGTTACGAAAATCGGCTCGAAGCGATTGATCATTTTTCCATCGGGCAAATAAACAAAGTCAGTAGTCCGTCCATCCAGCGATTTCAAAACAGGCAACGTACGGCCACAAGGACACATTTCTTCTTTGGGGGCGAGAGTCCCGCAGTCTCCAACACGATATCGAATCAGCGGCATTTCACGGTTCATCAATCCGGTACAGATCAACTCACCCTCGGCGTTATCAGGCAGAACCTGACCGTTTTCCATCACCTCTACGATACCCACTTCGGGCCATAAATGAAGACGTCCATGTTCACATTCCCCCGCCGAAGCACAGATTTCGCTCATCCCCCAAGTCTCACGAACCGGACAACCGAAAGCTTCCGCAATGGCTTCACGCTGATAGTCAAACAATGGCTCGGCATTGACGATCACCACTTTCATCGGAATGTCCGTTCGGCCCAGCCGGATCATCTCCTTTGCAATCACGTAGAGGTACGAGGGATAGCCATACAGAAACACGATCTTGTACTTGACCAACGCGGTCAAAAAATCAGGAATCCACTTGGCAGTAAGGTGAAACGCGGACAGATAGAGTTGTTTCATCGCTCCATTCCATACCCAGAATGGGGGGCGGTGCGCAGTGATCGGAACGACTAAATGCGCACCCTGAATCGCCCAGCGATCGTGTCGAGAAACCCCATACCAATGTCGTCCTCGTGCCTCTGCGACCCCGTAGTATTCGGTATGCGTTTTTCGTGAGAACCACAGGTCGATTGGTTTACCGGTAGTGCCGCTGGTGCGGACGCGAAATAGCTTGTTCGGATCGCAGTCGTCGGCAACAAAAGCACGAGCGTCTTTCCGCACCTCGTCTTTGTCGAGTATCGGCCAATTGCTGAGCTGTTCCCAACTCGCATTGTCTCCATTTCGCCGCCGTTCGGCCCACATTTCCCGATAGTAGGGGACTTGGGTTGCGGCGTGATGAAGCATTTCTGACAAACGCTTGTCTTGATACGTCTGCCACTGCTGGCTGGACCATCGCTCGCGGGCAATCGTTTGCTCGGCAATCACCTCGGTCTGAGGTCCGTATCGCCAAGATCGCAGATAGTAACCGCGCAGGGTTGCGGCAAGAGAACGCGCTGGGGCAGGCAGGCGATAGTAAAAAGATAGTAGTCGGCTCATCGATTATTCAATCCACAGAGGGTTGGAGTGGATATTCGTACTTTTCAATATGGGGCTGCAGTTCTGGGAAGTAATGGACCAACAGTTGATTGTTTTGACGAATTTCGTCCAGTATATGGTCATGATATTTCACAGTTTCGAGGTTAAAGAAATCGGCAGGAATCCGATTGCGAAGTCGTGGAGCCAGGAAACGCATCATCCAACTATTCACACGTCGAGTCGTGCGGAATCTTCCCGTAATGAAGCGGTTCGCTACGTTTTTCGCGTAAACAAACTCAGGGGGTGATGTTGGGTTGCTGTGACGATTGATTTCGATCTGCTTCGGGTCAAGTGACAAGTTCAAAAATTGATACAGTTGCTCGTAAAAGGATACGGGAGATGTTGCGAGTTCTTCAAAAAAGAGGACCCGAATGCGGTGTAAAGGCACAAACTCGATCAAGGATCGAATGAGGGTGCCGTACTGCGTCGCTGCGTAATAATCCATGCCTTCGTCTCCATTGAGCCAATCTTCAAAGTCATGAAAGTACGCTCCATTAAGGATGCGGAAGCGAAACATCGACGAAAGTGCCGTGTTTTGATTTCGAATCGTCAGCAAAATTCGCACATCTTCGCACTCGTCGGTCAAACGCTGCATAATCGAGCGTAGTGGCATCTTTCCGCTGTGCTCGCCGCGAACAGAGAATGTCTCATTCGAAACGATGTTGGTTTTTTCCTCCGCGAGTACAAAGTCTTTCGACTGCCAATAGTCAGCCTTGTGAAAATAGAAGGTGTTGATGTAGTTGATCCGAGGATCTCGCATCAGATTGTGTTGCACCGTTGTGGTGCCTGATTTTGGAATGCCGATATGAGCGTAGAGTGTTGCCATTTTTGGGAAGCCTTTTCAAGACGCACCTGATTCCCTTGGGCGCGGACGTAGTACTTGCTACTCGATGTTAGGACGTGAGTGAGACTGTGTTTCCTGGACTGCCGGAACGAAAAAAGCCAACGGAATCTCGGCTGTGCTAATTCGCTGATTCAGTTGTTTTGAATCAACTTGATTTAAGATTGAGTCGCTGGGTAACTGCTTGGAAATTTCCAAAACAATCTGAGCGACATAGACTTCACTCGGGTGAAACCCATCGATCATGTACTCGTCGGAAAGATCCATTTGGTTTAACGGAACGACGGTCACCCCAGCACGCTTGAGTTGTGGAAGGAGCCGATTTTCGCAATCGGATAGCAATCTTTGAAGTTCAGGGTGCAGGCGTATCGCGTTCAAGCTTTCGCTCGAAAATGGAGGCAAGAACGCAATGACCTCAATATCGTGTGCTATTAGTTTTTCCAACCCACCTTTGAACACTTTGACTTGATGCTCGTCGTACTCAATCGTCGGTGAAAACTGACTTGATCGTGAACGAATACGCTCGACGACGGGGGGCGATTCTCGATCAATAAATTGCGGCGACCTGACAAAATCCCGGTACAACTCCGCTGGATATTGCCAAGAACCATCGTTGCGAAAACCGCTTCCATTTAACGCCGGTGAGAAACCAACCCACTCACGCTGTTGGGGCGACTGCCATCGCCTGCGTGTCTCGGTAAGGAGTTCGGCAGTATGCTTGCCTTTGGACACCGTCTTGAGTGCTTCAATATGGGCGCCCATATGATAGGCATCATCACTGTCATTAAGTCGCGAGTCTGAAGCCCGAGCAAGCTTTGGCTTGAACCACCAAATATCGATTCCAATCAGAAGGACCTGGGGTTTTGGTACTTCTCCGGCCAAAATCAGATCTGCGTAAGTATCGAGGTCCGAAGCGGATTCGATCATTCCACCTGCATTGTAAAAAGCGTCATCGAGCGGTGCGAACATAAAGTCACGGAACTGCATCACACGTGAGCTACCGACGACGACGATCGCGGGCTCGGCACGCCGAATGGACGCCAACTTGTAGATGCCAAACTGTTGTGAAAGCAACGTGCGGCTGTACAAAATCTCGGCTTGAGAGTGTTGTTGAAGACCAGCCACTTTCGATACAGGCCACGTCTCGCCAGCTGTCCACAACATCCACTCACCCAGCGATAATAGAATCAGCAACGGGCTAACGAAGAAGCAAAATCGGCGAAGCAGCTGCATGGCTTGCGACATGTTTCGATCAAATTCAGGATGCATATTTGACGCAGGCACTTAAAACTGGAAATAGATGAAGGGCACATGCCCCGTTTTTCCAAACAAAAAGATTGCTCCGATTACGCAGTAGTAAATCGTCCATCGAACGAAAACGGGAGCGGAGGCAATCGACAAGGTGTGCGGCTTTTCGCGTTGAATCCATTCGGCAATCAACAGCACCGTGACGTAGGGAATTCCTCGAATCATTTGTGGCGACGACCAACCCGCCGTCGTCATTCGAGTTAAGTAGTCGACCGCATGCGTAAGTGAATCGGCGCGAAAAAACACCCAAGCCATCAGGGTGAAGGCAAACGTCATTGAGATTTGGAATGTTTCGCGAAGACTGGGTAACCAACGTCCTTGCGCGACGATCTCTTGATGCCGTTTATGTTTGTTCGAAACAACCAACGGCAAATAGAACAGCCCGTTGAGAAGACCCCATACAATAAAGGTCCAATTCGCGCCGTGCCAAAACCCCGAAATGACAAAGGTGATGAGCAGTACCGAGAAATGATGCCAGCGAGAAACGCCCTGACTTCCACCTAGCGGTATGTACACGTAGTCGCGAAACCAAGTGGATAACGAGATATGCCAACGTCGCCAAAACTCACCGATATCACGTGAAAAATAGGGGTAGGCAAAGTTCCGCATCAGGTCGAAACCGAACAATCGTGCGGTTCCAATTGCAATGTCACTGTAGCCACTAAAGTCACAATAGATCTGAATGGCAAAATAGAGTGTACCCAAGAACAGGACCGAAGCGTCGTAGTCTTTGTAATTCACGAAAATGTTTTCGACTAAACCTGCAAGGTTGTCGGCGATCACAATTTTCTTGAACAAGCCCCACAAGATTTGTCGCAGTCCATCTTTTGCAAGTCCGGTATCAAAATGACGCGGGCTAAGAAACTGGGGCAATAGATGCGACGCACGTTCGATTGGGCCAGCGACCAGCTGCGGAAAGAAGCTGACAAAGGTGAAGAACGCCAAGGCATCGTGCGTCGGCCGGATTTGACGCCGGTAGATATCGATCGTATAGCTCAGCGACTGAAACGTATAGAAAGATATTCCAACAGGCAGAATAATTCTGAGAGTGGGAAGGTTGGCTTGAATTCCCAGACTCTCCATGCCCTCGGCAAGCGATTCAACGAAGAAGCCATAATATTTAAAAAAGCCTAAAACACCAAGATTGACCGCCACGCTGATCAAGAGCCACCGTTTGCGTGACGCCGATTTTTCGGTCGCATCTAACTTGATCCCAATCACGTAATCGACAGCCGAACTGAATGCGATCAGTCCTAGAAACCGCCAATCCCAACATCCATAGAAAAAGTAACTCGCGACGAGTAGCAAAACGTTCTGAGCTCGTAGCGATCTCCGCTGTAGAGCCCAGTAGCAGATAAAGACCAGTGGCAGGAATACGGCAAAGGCAAATGAATTAAACAGCATTGCTAGAAACTATATTGCACTCGGACGATCTTGATCCGAGTCACCCTTCACAAATTCGTAAGGCGAGCGATCTTGAGTCCAGTACGCGAACGCTAAGTCCACGTTCTTTTGCTCAAACGGTTCAAAGTAGTTGGGGACAATGACCTGCGAAGTCGAGCACCGCGAGAGAAAACCCGCAGTTTCAAGGCTCGATGCATGCAATCCACTGTTGTAGAAATCAATGTATTCCGCATTCTCAGTCGCCAGCATTTTGCAGAACTCGCCATGAGTTGCCTCGATCGCTGTGGCAGTCCCATAAAGATCAATGATTCGGAGCACCGCAGAGTCATTCGCCACGACACGTCGAGTCACTAAAACCGCAGCGACATGTGATGCGTTTGCGATTGACCACATTTGATACTGGTAAAATGGATGCCGGGCGTACCGATTCAAGAAATAGTTAGCCGTTTTGTACGGTCGCTGCTGATCGTCGAATTGGCTCGATTCAATCCCTTTAAGCGTCGTCGGTATATCGTCATTTTCAAGACGCACAATGCGTTTTGCTGGATCGTTAGCAGCACGCTCGTGAGCGTAACAGTCGTCGAATCCACCGAGAATCTTGAACGTGGTTCTTTCAGGATTGACAAGGTAATAGTGTTCCGCATTACCACACGTGTAACGAAGAGCCCTGAAAATCTGCCGAGAGTCTTCGCTTAGGCCGATCAGTCCAATTGATTTTGCTTTGGTTAATTGCTTTAACTTCATCAACATCGATAAGCCGAGACCACTGGTTTCACGATCCTCTCGCACCTTCCAGACCGCCAACCAAATCTCTCGCTGATCTTCGAGTTCAGGATCAAAATGCGAAACCGGAATGAACCCTAAAGCACCATGAATTTCTTTGGTGTCCGTTTCGATGCCGACAACGAAATTGTATCTTTGGCAGGCTTCATTACGATATTGCCAGTCGAACACTTCGGCCGAGCGAGCCAGGATATGACCGGATCGCCAATGGGTTTCGATGAACTCGCGCATCGCCTGTTGTTCGTCCAAGCGTGCAAATCGAATCTCGTAGGATGATTTCAAGGCTTACTCGTTGATACGTTTTTGTTTTTCGAGCCAGTCGTTTGGATTCGCATTAGCGATCTTCGGAAGATCATTCGTATCAAGGCGTGCGATCTTGAATGCATTGTTTTTGTCGGTGTTAGACAAGGCGACTTCGACTGTGAAGGCGGTCTTGCACCCTCTTGCTCTAAGCACATCAATCGTCGTATCGCTGTAACGACCATAGGGATAACACATTGACCAATCCGGCGTCCAAACACCAGCGTCTTTTAGAAAATCAATGGATCGGTCAATGTCAATTATTTGTTCGTCCTCGGACAGCGTGTTTAACCAATCGTGCCGCCATCCGTGTGAGCCAAACTCCATGCCACAATTCGCCATGGTGCGCATTTGATCTTGCGAGACGTATAGCTCAGCCGCAAACGCGATTTCATCCTCCGAAACGTATCTTGCAAAAAGTTGTGCGAGCAGCTGTTTTCTCACAGTCGACGGAAGTCCGCTCTGTAAAACATGTTTGAAAAAGATGACTTCTTTGCAATCGAGTCGTGTGGCGACGGCATATTGATTCCAGAGTGAATCATTACTCGGAAGTTCATTCGTCGTCGCATTCCGCAATCGGTCGAGACAAACGAATAGGTCCTTTATCAGTTGATCGACACTCGAAACCGAAGCAAGGATGAAGTGAATTTTGTGAACGTCTAACACTTTTCCCTCCACCACGGCTTCTCCGGGAGGGTAGAAAACGCCAGTCAGTCCTTCGTTCATCAGGATTGGAAACACGACCGTGAAATGATCGAGAAGTCCGTCATCAAAGGTTAGTAAAATCCCATTTTTGGGTAATGATTCACCGGCGTAGATCGCAGCGTTACATTGGGCCAACGTCAAGATATGGTAGTGACGTTTGATGTACTGGACTTGCCCTTTAAACTGCTCGACCGACAGCCCTTTGATCGAGGGAAATCGCGATCGCTGTAAATCACGAACGTAATGGTACATGATCGTACTGAAGTGCATTGGCTAGGCCTCAGGTGCCAGTCGTTGCATTTCACGAAATGCAGAGAGTAACACGGTCGTTGCATCCTCGGCGGCGGCTGCGACGAATGAATTTGTTTGGTCCGTTAAAATGCGGGGTAATCGTGTGCGATAACAATAAACCCCCGGAAGCGATCCGAGGAATTCGCAAACAGATTCACTGGCCGCTTTTGCAGCGGCGTACTCTGCCGCTAATAGCCCGGGCGTGTCGAGCAACACAGTCGAAGGGTAAAACACGCTTAAACGCGAATCACCATTGTGATAAATATTTCGAGCCGTTTCGACGGAACGAACAAATCCACGAACGTAATAATCGCAAAACTTCGTAAAGCGTTCATCTTGCCAAACATTTGATTTTGTCAGCCCGATATGAGGCGTCGCGAAATAGAAAACTGAGTCAGGTTGCCAATCGTCTGGTGAGGGTGGCCGATGGACTGGCGGATCGAGAACGTTCCATTCCATGTAGTGGCAATCATATCCAGCCTCGCGTATCTCCTCACAAACCTTGTTTGCATCGTCTTGCCCGGAATGATAAGTCAACCCAACCGATGCGCCACCCGCTGCGAGAATCTTAGCAGCCACTTCACCTAAACCACGTGATCCGCCTATCACTAAACACTGTCTGTTGGCGAACTCACGGGGCGAGATCTGCTTGGCGATGACTTTTACGCTGGGCTGCTCAATCGGTGGTGGACGGTATAGCGATTCTACGTTTGCCTGGAGTCCCAACGATTGCACACTCAAGCGAATCTTCGACAACATCGATGAAACCAACTTCGCTTGATAATGCATGACTGGCTCGGATGTTTCAGCATCATCATCGTGATCCTGAAAATCCATACTGAGCTGAGTTAGCGTCGAGTGCAAACCAGGACACTCCATGCCAACGATGCGGCTGATCGCCATCAGCTGAGCGATTTGGATTGCGGGAAGACTAAGTACAGAGCAGCCGAACGTTTGTTTAGCAAGCGTTTCGTCGAAGCGAAGCGGCGTACTTTGGTTGACGCCATCGAGTTCAGCGAGACTCAAGTTCTGAGCTTCGGCTCTGTCGAAGTTACGTGAGGGTAACATTCGAACTGGTAAATCCTGGCGCGGCGAAAAAGTTGCCGCTATGACCTGACATGTTTTCTGGCCATCTTTTAATTCCATTTTTAACGACAGCTCGTCTTGAGAAGTCACCACCACTTCAATGGCTGCGTTGTGAGCGATGGGCTCACGAAACCAGACAGCCAGACGAGCTAGGCTATGCTCGGGGTTCTGATTCCGCGAGTCATCCAATAGTGCTTTTAGCGTGGCATGCGCGCCGTGAACGACGCTCGATCCAAAGGGGGATCGACGCGAAGCAAGTGGCGACAGATGCAGCGGATTAAAGTCGCCCGACAATGCAGCAAACCGAACACTATCCTCTAGCGATATTTGAAAGGTCATCTTGCCGAAGCCGTGTTTGCTTTTTGAGTCACGTGAATCCAATCGGGCTCTGTGTAATTGCATTCCACAGCAAACTGAAATGCGTTGCCAACGTTGCTAAACTCTGAGTTTTCGAGGAAGTTAAGCATCACAATGTTTTTTTCGGTCGCGACGTAATTGGCGACAATCGTTTTGCTGCCACGGCGGCGTGCCGCATCGATCAAGGTACTGAGGATGACATCTTCTACACTTCGGCCAAACACGCGGCAGCTAAGAATAAAGTCGGTAATCACAGCCGTGTCTTCGACGACTTCAATCGATCCAAGTCCAGTGAGCCCCGAGTCACCAAACTTGTCTGAGACCGAGAAAGCAAATGCTTCTCGATTTTCACCGCTGCACCAATCAAGAAATTCACTTTCGGTCAGCCGCCGTGTGGAAAGATTCATTTGATTGGTTTTATTCAGTAGTTGCGTAGCGCGTTTGATGTTCGATTTGTCAACAGCCGCCACCTCAACCACCATCTCGAGACTATGTAACCACTGGTCAACCGATTCAAGGTTGTGTTTCAACTCGGAGCGATCACGTTCCGCGTGATACATTTTTGTTCGCTGAGCATCTTCGTTCGTGGCCGATGCTTTATCGAAACAGCGTAGTTTTGAAAGCGCGGTCACATATTGCATCTTGTCGGTCGGCCAATCTGGCACCAGGACTCCGGGACAAGTGTCGCGAACTCGTTGACGTTCAACAGGATTATCGTCAATGAAAACGACGGAATCGATACCGATATTGAGTTCATCGACAATCGACAGAATATTGCGAGCTTTGTCATTCCAGTTAATCCTCCATGCCACGAAGTCGTCGATCTCTAGTTGCATTTCTGGGTTCTCGCGAATCGCAGTGAGTGCGACGGCCTCCTCATTTTTACTAGCGATAGCCAGCAGAACCCCTTGTTGCTTTAGTCTTTTGAGCGACTTTTGAAAGTCCTTGAATGCCTCTCCAATCGCATCGTGTCCGCCCAGACGAATGTTCTGCCAACCTACTTCGCCGACAATCCCGCCCCACAGGGTGTCGTCGAGATCTAACACGAGCAGCTTCTTCACTCGACCAGCGACTGCGTCCACAGCCCCTACTATCTCTTCGGCAGCGTGTTGAAAAACAGCACGATGAAATGGGATCTTTCCCATATACCAAAGCCGTGGATCAAATGCGGTTCCTTCGCACTTTTCCATCCATTTCGATGCGTTTAGTACAAAGCTTTGGTTGGAATGACCGAGCCGATCGATCAACCTATCGTTCATTTTCCCGAGCAACCAATGCAAACCACCCGGTTTGAGGTCTGCAAAGCCTCGTCCTCGCGAATTCGTTGCAAGGGTCCATGTCGGCACGAAGAGAGTATTGCAATTTGATTCAAGTGCTAGAAGAGCGTCGCAGTATCGATCCACTTCTTGCATCGCGTCATCAAAAAGATCGCTTAAGTTTGCATCTTCGCGAGAGATCGCCGGAACGATCGATTGCGGCTGAGTCCAAATGATTGCGGTTTCGATTTTGTCGGATTTGCCAGGACGAGCGAGATCAATCAATGTTGGCCAAAGTTGCCCGAAAGGTGCACAACTTGGTTGTATTGATCCATCGCTGGTCTTTTTGAGATAACCCGACAAGTTATCGCAGTTAAAGTCCGAAACAATCAGGCACTGAGTCACCGACATCATTTTTTCTAATAAAGCGTGTGAACGTATTGAGCGAGTTTGCGTATTGTCGCGGGCGGGTTGTCGCCTGCGTCTTCCATTAGCCGTTCGATCAGACCTATTGGTTCTGGCATCTTCGCGTTCAAGTTGTCTTCAACAATCGCGAGGAAATTGACCGTGTCCAACGAACTGAGATTCCCGGATTCACCTAGCAGCGGTTCATCCAAATCTCCGCTAACTTGGGCATCATTGGGAAGTCCCATATTGAGGTCCTCGACCGCTGCCATGATCGCTTGCAAAATCTGTGTATCTAATGTTTCCGACATGATTAATTTGTTCGAGAGAAAGTCACACTAACGTGTGAGTTGAAAACCGTGATCCGATGTTTTTATCGTGAATCAGCAAGCGAGTGAACCGTAGCTAATGATACGAAGATTCGTCGCGATTAAACCAGCCGCCTGCGAATCGGAAGAGTCCAAGTAAGAAGCCGGCACCATAAGACAGGTGCAATGTCGCAAATGCAGCGGGTAAAAAAATGGCTCGCCATCCGTGCTGACGATGCATGCTCAAAATACCGCCTAGCACAATCACTGAGAGATACGCCACTGAAAGGGCAAGCAGGGCCCACTGTCCCACGACGGAGAAAAACGCAGACAGTCCCAGCACAATCAGCAAAGCCACAAACACGGGGGGAGCGAATTGTCGTGCTCGCATCTGCAGTGGATGTTTTTGCAAGACTCGAACTTTCCATAGCCCGTACTGAAAGTACTGCTTAGCTAGTTTGCGAAACGAGCTACGGCTGTAGTACTTTGACTGAACATCCGGTGCTAGTAATAGCTTCGCTCCCATTTTGCGTAGCCGATAATTGTATTCGTCGTCTTGATTGCGAACAAGCTGTTCATCGTAGGGGCCTGCTTTGTCAATGATCGCCCGAGTATAGACTGGGAAAGCAATCGAATCGACAATCTTGCTCTTCGTGTTACCGACACGAAAGGCGGATCCTCCCACACCGAAACGCGAGCTCATTGCCGTCGCGATCACTTTCGCCATCGGTGTCTGTCCAATCGTATCGATGGGGCCACCGACCCCATCAATTTCTTCATTTTCGAGATGTTCAACACACCGCCGAATGTAGTCAGTAGCGATCACGCAGTGTCCATCTACCCGTGCGATGATCTCGCCGTTGCAATGTTTTTCTGCAGCGTTCATCGCTTTTGGAGCGATCATGCCAATGTTGTCGACAAGACGAACGTTGGGGTGATCTTTGGCAAAAGAAGCGACAATGTCTCGAGTGTCGTCGGTTGACATTCCATCGCAGACAATCACCTCCATTCGATCTGCGGGGTAGTCCTGTTCCAGCACCGCACCGAGACTTTGGGCAATGAACGCGCCTTCGTTTCGGATCGGCATAATGACCGATACCAAGGGTAGCGAACCGTCTTTGTTAATTTGCAGCATTTTCCGTCTGGTTTGAATTTAGCGTTTCGATCCAATCGACCTGACGACTTACGACGTTGTTTTGTTCAAAATCTTGAAATCGCAATTGAGCTTTGCCGCTCATCGTGTGCCGCAATTGGGGGTTCCCTAGAACTTCGGCCAAGCGAAGCGCAAGTGATGTGGGATCGTCTGGCGGCACCAAGAACCCCTCTTCTCCGTCTTTAAAAATCTCGCCAATTCCTCCCACATTCGATGCAATGACGGGAGTACCCATCGCCATCGATTCAATGTTGACGAGCCCAAAGCACTCGCTGCGACTGGGGACAATCGAGACCGACGCGGCTGCCATCCTGCGAAGCACTTCATCATGGGGCAGGCGACCGAGAAACCGACATCGCTCTGAAATGCCTAGTTCTTCGGCGATACGCTCACATTCTTCGCGACAGGGACCATCCCCAACAAATTCGAAAATCGTATTTGGGAAATCTTCTTTCAATCGTGCTATCGCCTTTAGCAACACATCCTGACCTTTAGTCGGATGCAACCGTCCCACACAGATAGTGCGATTTGCGTCGTGCGACAACTCAAGGTCTTTGAGCTCAAGTTTTGGATCTGGTAAAGAAAGATACAGAACGTTGCATTTTTCAGTTGGAACGCCGTAGACGAGGTGGGCGTCTTGCAGCCCCGCAACTGAATTGGGAACCACATGCGTTGCGAGTCGATAGATCAAACGCTTACGAATCTTTAAAATGCGAAGTTTCCAACGCTTGATTTGCCCATCAATCGAGATGGCATCCGCCATGGTTAAGTACCATACGACTCGCGTTGGTACACGCATCAACCAGCCAACGGACAGCATCACGTTCGTGGAACCAAACGCCGCAAACAGACAATCGGGGCGATATTGTTTAATCAACTTCCGTAAAAACAAAGCGTCTGCAATCTTGGTTGGACGTGCGGACGGCCACGTATAGATTGCAGGATTGCTTTCGCGATTTTCGGCAGCAACGTTGCGTTTGTCCACGATAAATACAACCTGGTGCCCTCTTCGCACTAGTTCGTCGCTCATCGCGCGGATGTGCGTGGACACAGGCGACTCGGACCAAGTTCCAGCAAAGAAGTAACAACGACGGTTCATAATGTTTTCCAAAAAACTTTTGCAGCGCAATTACTTGTCGAAGGGTCGGTATCCGCCAAACAACCGTTGGGCAGGACATTCTAGCAGGGGGTGATTGCCGCTAGCACAATATTACAAAGACGAGCATCATGAAAACGACTTGATATAAACCGAGACCGAGCAACCGTTACGGATTACCAATGCGGAAAAGTCGTATTCAATGTGCTAACGCCGTCGACTTTTTCGTAAACGATCAGTAAACAGGTAAGGTGACAGTGACCCATTCATTTTTGCACGAATGATTGCAGCATTATCTAGGGGGTGAGCTTCAATGCGGGGCATGGCAAAGCGATCACTAGAATCCTTTGCCATGCCAAGATCGGTGCTAACGGCAAGTTCGTATCCAGCTCGTTTGACCGATGCAACATAAGCGTCATTGACTTGGCCCAACCGTGTGCTTCCGTAGGGGTAAGCGTACAAACGTGCCGATTCTCTACCCAGTTTTGAAATGAGGATGTCGCGCGAACGTTCCGCTTCGTCGTTCAGTTGCTCCGCCGAACATTCCAATGCGTTTTGATGTTGATGGGAGTGAGAACCAATCGAAACCACAGTGGAATCCAAGCAACATTGCAGTTCATCCCAAGTAATAGGCCGCCAAGTTTCGGCACTCATCTGAGGAGCGTATTGGTTTCCCCATCGATCAAATGGCATCGGCTGAACTGCGTCGACCTGGGATGTCGCAACGAACAGAGTGGCGTGCGCATTGTAACGTTTCAGAATGGGAACAGCATTGAGGTAAAAGTTTGCAAATCCATCATCAAATGTCAAACACACCCAGGGGCGCTGCGGAGGCCGTTTTGAACTTAGCTTCGCTGGCAAGTCCGCCAATGGAATAATTTCGCCGAACTCGGACGCAGCTCGAATTTGTTGTTCGAACATGTCAGGACGGACGTTCCAATCGTCAACCCTCGAGTCAATGAAATCGATGTCAGCGATGCGATGATACGCCAAAATGCAAGCTTGATTTGTTGCTGAGACTCCGGTTAACGTCTGTTGAGCGACCGCCATCCGCCCCGTGACATGCTTGATTGCATGTTTGATATGGATACGACCGATCATTGGCGTGATCTTGCTTGCCTCAGGACCGATTGCCACATTGGCAACGTGTTGGACCAATCGAATTGTTCCGCATTTTGCTGAGCTTTTGCTGACAGCGACTCTGAAAGTTTTGGATCTGAGAGAACACGACATACGGCATCGGCCATCGTATCCGCATTCCGAGGCGGAACCAAAAGAGAATCCTGTTGGTCAGTCAGCAAGTGAGGGATTCCCCCGACATCGGTGCTGACAATACACAATCCGCACGCCATTGCTTCGATCACGCTAATCGGAGTGTTGTCGACATTGGTCGTATTCAGGAAAATGTCGCCTTCGTTAAGCGTGCGCGGCACATCTTCTTTGCAAATGACACCGCGTAGTTCCACGGAATCAGCAATCCCCAGATTCGCCATCTCCGTTTTGACCTCGTTCAAGCTTCCATCACCTTTGTCGGGACCCACCATTGTCAAAGTAGCATTCGGGTATTGTTTTTTGACTCGAGCTAGAACCTGAATCGCGAGTACGGGATTGTACATCCGATGAAGCGAACGTAACCAAATCAAGTTTGGCTGAGGGTTGGTGCGAAGTCGAAATTCGTATTTATCGAGATCTAGTGAATTGGGAATCAATTTCATGTCTTTGCGATACAACGACATCGCATCGCGCAGAAACTCGGAGGGCGTCGTGACAAGGGACGCCGTCGAAAGCAGTTGCTTTACTCTTTTTGAATGACGCTCCGCAAAACCAGGCAACCCGCCGCCATGCAGTGCCAACACGTAGGGAAGTTTCAATCGACGCAAGACAAGGCAGACTGCTTCTGCCCACAGAAACGCCGATCCGCTATAGACGTCCACCTGCGCGACATCAAAATCGTTGCGTCGCCGCCACACGGTCGAAGTCATATCAAACAGTCGAAGTATACGACTCGAACGCGATGAAGTTGTGATGACCTGGCAACCTGATTGCGTCAACCGATCGGCAAGTTCTTCACAAGCGCCGCGACTGGTGCCATTGACGGACAGAAAGTTGCTGACCATCAGGACGCGCAGGTCAGACCCGTCTGCAGGCGTCATTTTGTGTTTCAAGCTGGCACTGGTTTGTGTGGACGTCATTGAGAGTCCGCCAGTTGCTGAATTGCCTCTAATTTTTTCGGCCCCAAATTTTTGCGATAGATCGCAAACAAATGATCGGCCAACACCTTCGCACTGTACTTCGTTTCGATTAAATGTCGTGCGGCTTCCCCCATACTTATTTGCTGTGCTTTGTTCTGTGCTAATTCGACCATGCATCTGGCCATTTGTTCGGTATCGTCAAAAGGAACGATGAAGCCTGTGTTTCCTTGCTCGATCACATTGGGAACCTCACCGGCGGGTGTACCGATCGCGGGCAGTTTCGCTGCCATTGCTTCGAGTAATACATTTGGGAAACCTTCATGATCCGAGCCGATCACCAACATGTCGGCTTGGCGAAGCCGTTGTGGCAAGTCGTTCTGCCAACCAATGAAGCTGATCGTTTCAGCGGATAGGCCAATCTGTTGAGCGTAGGATTCGAGTTCGGCTCTCATCACGCCATCGCCAACGATCACTCCCCGAATTTCCGTTTTTTTGTTTGCCAGAAGCAACGCATCCAAAAACCGGTCGATTCGCTTTGCGCGGACCAATCGACCGACGACAAAAGCGGTCGGTGTTGACGAACGCGGCCCTACATCGTGTGATGGAGATTGAGATCGTTTGTCAAAGTCCGCAACATCAATGACGTTGGGAAGGACAAAAATACGTTCCGGAGTGACCCCGTATCGAGCTGCATTCTGTTTCGCCGCATCGGAGTTAGCAATCAACCTTGACGGCATCCGAATTAGCGGACGCCCCCATCGACCGTTTCCTTCAACCTCGTGAATCGCGTCGTTACGCATGCCACCGAAGTGCAAAGTGCGAAAAGGCTTCGACGCCAAAGCAACGTATAGATTCGTGTAGAAATGGGCTGACTGCACGAGATGAGGTCGGAATTTACGCAACAGCGACATCAGTTTAAGAACGCGATATCCAGGGTTCTGGCGTTTTCCAAACCAGATTGGTGCACAGCCAAGTTCAGCCAATACCGATTCGTAATGCTCTCCCTTTGTAGCGCAGAAAACTCGAACATCCACATTGGCCTGCTTTAAAGCTCGGACCATTAGCACGAGTTGTTTCTCTGCACCCCCCTTACCTAGCGTGCCTGCAACCAGGGCCACTCGCAATGGTTCCATAAATGGTTTGCGTCGATTCATGAGATGATGGCAGCGAAATATTCGGTATTGCTGCTACGTTTGCGTCTCTGTTGCTGCATGACAACGGCAGCACCTGCCGCGAGGTACCACAACCCTTTGCCCTGGAACTCAGTGCTCAAAAAAGCAACGGCCAAGGCGAACGTGACGAGCAAACCAAGTTGCCAGATCGACTTTTTTCTTGACCGCATGCCAACCAGAAAAGGTGACAAGACAAATACAATATGTAAAGCGATTCCAATCAACCCACCTTCGGCAAGCGTTTTCACCCATCCTGAGTGTGCTTCGCTCTCGCGATCCGCTGCATAGGTCCCCATCCCGACGCGATCGTCCAAGTTCTTCCAAGCGACGGCAAAGCCCCCGGTACCAACACCAAACAGGGGATTCTTCAGGAAGATTCGCCACCCTCCGATGGCCAAATCCGATCGTCCGCTAGTCCGGCTGCTGAGCGAATGTTCGCCGTCAACAGACTTGTCAATCCGATGCATCACGTAGTCTTGTCGATCACTGAACTGACTCGCCACGATCAAGCCTAGGATCGTCGCACTTGTTAAAAACATGACTCGGCGGGTGATGCCTGGAATGCTGCTGACCATATACAGAAGACAGCAAGATGCGATGGTGATTCCACCACGGCTGCCGGTTAGTACGACCCAAACGATATTGACAATCACTAGCACCCAAATGATCTTTTTTAACCAACGTATATTGGATGGAACCGCACTCGCTAGGCAAGCTGAAAATAAAGCAGTCAAAGGAAAGTGGGCCCAAGCATTTGCATTCATTTCCGGAAGTGTATCCATTTGAAGGAAATACAGCAGGCCGCCAAACGCTGCGACGGTATTGCTAATCAATGCAATCCAATGCCATGTGACTAGATCATGGGTCCCACGAACAAAATAGATCAGCAATCCAAAGTAGCTGACTCCCGCAAGCAGATGTTGCACGCCGGCTTCCATGTCCTTGGTCATCAACAGTTCGATGGCCAAAAAGGCAAAGAAAACTGTCAGCGTACGTGTCGTTAAATCATTCCGGCGGATCAAAACAGGGAATCCGAGACCGATCACCATCAACATGATGTAGTTGACAGTGTTCCATCGGAAGATACCGCCGGTCATTACAAAAACACGAGTCAAAGCGTCCAGGGTGCACAGGATTGCAATGCCGTAGACACCAAGCGTGGGACGCGCCAGTCCGGCCAAGGAAGCAATCAGACCCACAGTGGTTATTAATGTGACCGATCGTTGAAAACCGATGACAAATCCCGATAACCAAATCAGGCAGCATAGAGTGACAATTCGCCAGCCCCAAAGATTGGCTCGTGATGTCCTGGTTTTCTGTGGATGAACCAGTTCAATGCGAGGGGAGTGTGAGATCGAAATCTCGTTCATCGCCGAAGACGTCCGTCTACGAGCCGCATTTTCCATTGCCTAGCGCAAAGTTCACCAAGGCGTCGTTGCCATGCCTCGAGCGTACGGTTTTCTACATATTCACGGCAGCGAACCCGCAGTTCTCGCCAACCATTTGGTTCAGAGATGATTTCCATAATGCGGTTAGTCAGCTCATCGCAATCGCCCGCTGTGGTTAGCCAGCCACGTTCATTATTTTGACCAATCACACTGCTCGCCGCGCCGACATTGGAAGCCAATACGGGAAGCCCAAAGGCCATGGCATCAAGCCACGCTTTGCTGAAACCTTCGGTGAGCGATGGTTGAACACAAAAGTCAGCTTGCATCAACTCTTTGGACAACTGGCCGCGATCGAGTTGACCTGCAAAGCGAATAAATGAGCCGCAGTCTAATTTTGATACCAGCGACTCTAATTCTGCACGCTGCGGTCCATCACCAATCAGGGTCGCCATTGGCATCGAACATAATTTTCGGTCTCGCAGTTTCGCGATCGCACGAATGAGCACAGCCACTCCCTTCTCGGGAGACAGTCGACCGATGTAGACAAAACGAGCCGGCGTAGCGAGTTCGTCATCTCGTTTTGGCGTGATTTGTGAAAGTTCGTGGTCGGAGAGAGCGGTTGAGAATATCCATTGGACATCACGTCCTGGCGATCCACTCTCGTCGCCAGTGGCCAACATCACGTTGCGACCTCCGGAGAAACGGGTCATGATTCCGCGTGTCACGCGATTCATGGTCGTTGTACTTCCGGTTGATGCCCACGAGCCGCCGTAGCGCGCTAACAATGGTTTTCGCAATGCGATTGCGACGATCATTCCTAGCAGCGGCATATCCCCGGGGACGGGGGTGTGAACGGCATCGCAATTTCGGCAATGCTTGGCAATTTTCCAGAGATAATAAGGTAGTCGTGTCAACACGGACAATTTTCGTCGAGCATCCACGCCTACGGGGCTTGGAATCACGATCACGTCGGCGTGTTTGGGAAGCGGCAATCCCCCTTCGCGTTCTTTCCCACGTTCGATCATTAGCGTCATCTGATCAAACAGGGTCCCGACGGCAGTCATCTGCAACGGGAAGCCGCCATAGGACATCCATTGTCCGGTTGCGTCCTGCCAACACTGTTTGAAGGAAACAACACACACCCGCGTTGCAGCGTGATCGGAAGTTTCCGTCACTTGCGTTTTCAACGGAGCCTCAAGTAACGGCATTTTCCGCCAGCAAGTCTCGGGGAAGTAAGCAACGGATTTTGCCCGCTTCACGTAAATCGCGAATCACCTTTAAAAAGTTTTCGAACAGATCAAATCGTTGAGTGTTGGATGCGTCGCTTAATGAGTGAGGGTGTCCATAAATCACCAGTGTCTTGCCCGATTTTACTGAACGATCCAAAACATCCAGCGATTTTGCACCAAAACCGCAGGCATTGGTTTTTAGGCAAACAATACCGGCAATCTGTTCCAGTTCGCTGGGTTGATAAATTTGACGGCCACGCAATCGATCGGCAACGCGATGGACAAGCGGGCGATAGCCGACGCGGCAGAATTTGTAGCCGGTTTCTTGTAGTGTCTCACACAACATTTTCAGGTCGGTTCGATCTTTGCCAGCTTCGCGTCGCTCGGACATACTGAACGACCATCCTGACGGATAGTCAAACGGTTGGTTGTAGGGAGGAACCAAGCAAGTCACTTCTTCACCAACACACTGTTCCAATGCGTCTTTGCTAGAACGCAATGTTTCTATCAACGATTGGCGATTTAACCCAGGAATCCATTCATGGCGATGAGTATGGCTGGCGACCTCGTGTCCAAGTTCGTGCATTTGCCGAACTTGTTTTGGATCGTGGTAGGGACGCTCGCCAGGTAACGCAGCGGACCCGACCACGGCAATGCAACTTGGCATGTCGTATTCGGCCTGCATTTCCAGCAAACGCTCAGTGTTTTCGAATTCGCTAGACCAATCCTGAGGTCCTTTTCCTGCCCTGGATCGATCTCCTCCCCATTGGGTGTCATAGTCCCAAAAAAGCAGGACGTCGGCGATAGAACTCGTTGGTTTATTCACGGACAATATCATTTATTGCATCAGCATGACGTAGTGTAGTGACCTTTTACACGTTGCTTCGAAGCCGCAATATCACAAGTTTCGATTGCTTCCAGAGCTATCAATATTGGAAAGGTTGGATGCAGTATTGCCGTTTTTGAGGTTTGTAATAGCAGAACGTCGCAGCGAAAAAATTGCAATACAATTATGATAAAAGGCAATGTTTTGCGGCATCAGTACGGCGGGACTGAATTTCTCGCGAATGCGATCCTGGCCGGCGGTGCCAAGTTGGGTCGCAAATGAATCGTCTTGAAGTAAGCGAAGGATCGCCTCGGCGATTTGCTCTGGTTTGTCTGGATCGATTAGTAATCCATCTTTGTGATCTCGAACTAACTCTCCGCCACAGCCACGCTCGGTATAGATCGTGGGGCAAGCGGCTGCCATCGCCTCGGCGGGGGCAAGCCCAAACGACTCGGCATACGAAGGGAACACTCCTAGACGCGCTTGCAAGAGTGCGTCTAGTACCTCTTCTCGAGGCACGTGACCATGAAAATAGACGCTGTCCTTTTGGATGGCTTCAATTTCCTTACAAACAGTTTGACGGATCAAGCTGTTTGCTTCGCTCAGCACATCCTTACCGTAGATATGCAACTGCGCATCCTTACGCTCCGTCAGCACGGTACGCCACGCTTTGATTAGCGAGATAATTCCTTTTTTGGAAGTGAGCGTGCCAGAAAAAACAACCTTCTCGTTCGACCGAGTTTGGTCGACCTGAGGAGGAGTTGACTCAACAAAGTTATACAGAACCGCTACCGAATTAAGGGGTAAATTAAATGCTCGTTGTGTTTGCTTGGCGGTGTATTGGCTAACGGAACAGACGAAATCAGCACGTTTTAGAGATGAGTTCTCGAGCCAATAGTCGATGTTCTTGATCTTTCGGTTTAGTTCCTTTGCAAAATAAGTCGCCGACCCGTGAAGTCGTATGATGACGGGAACGGGTAACTTAGGCCACTTTGCCGCAGCTCCAGAGTAGTCAGCGACTTCCACTAAATCGATTTCCTGATTTCGCGACCATTTTGAAACCGCTCTGAAAATTCGGTAGCGTCCCCAGAGCCACCCCCATCGCGGCCGAGGTCGTCGAATTCTCCAGACTTGAACTCCTTGGTCCTCTTCGTATTCGGGGGCTAGATGTGACCAAGAGTACATTCCGATCACGCGGACCGAGTGTCCTTCGGCTACCAGCGCGCGCCCCATCATTTGCACAAAGGATCCAATGCCGCCATGTTCACCCGGTGGGTACTCGTTACAGACGAAGCAGAAACGAATCGGGGGTTGTAATTTGTCCAGGAGATCGAATCCTTCGATAAACAATATGCGTGTTTATTTGCCGATAATCGCATGGAACAGGGCCTTCATTCGGCCAGCGAGGTGTTTTAATGTTGCAGCCGATTGACTGGGGATCACTAATCCACGTGCATGCAAAACGGAGTCCATTGTCCAAGTATAAATGAATTGGGTGTTGTCAGCCCATCCGCGATCAGGATAGGTTCGTTTAAAGATATGATAACGGTTATGGATCGCCATGTAGCCGAGTTTAAAATGATTTGGACGACCGCTTGGATCGGGCAGGTGTTGCAGGTGGGCAGGCCCCGCTAGTACCAACGCGCCCTTGTCTCGCATCCGCAATGAAAAGTCGAGATCTTCGGATTGTGCATAGCTATCAAACGATTCACAAAAGCCAAGTTCACGAGCATGTTTGGTTTTCCACATCATGCTGTAGCCAGGTAACCAATCTCCTTCGGTCAATTCATCGGTGCCGGGTTTGACAAACCAGGGAACGGACATGCCAGAGGCGGAATAGCTGCCCGGGCGTAAATCAGGGACAATGTGTAGCAACTTGCGAATCTTCCAGAGCCGCGTTGGTGATTCGGTATGCTCGGGCGTGGATCCCGCGACCCCTGCGACCTGCTCGCCACGATCCCGATGAACCCTGGCCATCTCACGCAAGCAATCGGCTTGGAGGACGACGTCATCATCAAAAAAGACCACTAAGTCGGATGTGGTAAATCGCATTGAAAAGTTGCGTTGTCGTGTCAAGCCTCTCAATCCGTCGGTAACACGAAAGTAGAGGGTGTTATCGGCCAGACGAGCCAAGTCCACGTGCTCGCGGACAACGGTTTCGGTGTCTTGATCTGGACTTGCGTCGACGATAATTAATTGGCTGGGGCGATCATCCTGGATCGCAATCGAATCTAACGCTCGTTTCAAACTCGCAGCACGTTTGTACGTACAAATGGCAACCGTCGTGCCTGTGGTTAGCGTTTCGGGCAATTGAGGAATGTCCGAAAACGAATCGGATGCGTCTTTGGTTTGGAACCAGCTGACGATATCGGATCCACCTTCAAAGTCATGTTGCAAGATTCGGGGCTTGGGAAAATTGGTTTCAGGCATGATTTCGCTTGAATTGTTCAATGCATTTTCGGAAAAATTGCTCGTTTTGCGGAACGATTTCTTTTGGACAAAATCGTTCCTCGATTTTCTTCCAACCGGCATTCCCAAGTCGACCAGCAAGTTCATCGTCTCTCAGAAGTTGCTTGATCGCCTCTGAAATTTGCTTCGTATTGTCAGGGTCGATCAGCAGTCCGTGCACGCCGTTTTCCATTAACTCGTGACCACTGCCTCGTTCGGTATAGATGGTGGGACAGCCACATGCCATCGCTTCAAGCGGAGCCAAGGCAAATGCTTCAGCATAGGAGGGAAAAACGGCAGCTCGCGCCGTCTGTAGCGATTTCGACAAGACTGGAAGCGGTTGGTGGCCTTGAAAGATGACGGTCCTGCTGATCGAGTCACCGAGCCGTTCCAGCAGATGCTGTTGCATTGAAGTTCCATCCTCCAGAGCTCCATCTTTTCCGAAGAGATGCAATCTCGCGTTCGGAAATTCGGCTACCACATCAGGCCACGCCTGGATTAAAGAAATCACTCCTTTTTTTCGCGTCAAAGTTCCCGCGAACACAATCGTGTTTTTGTCCCGTTGTGATAGAGGACAGTTTTGATTCAAGGGGACAAAATTGTGCAGGATGGCGTCGGCCGTCCCAGGCAATTGGAACACCTCTCTCGTCCTCTTATCCGTGTAGCGACTTGTCGAGGCAGAACGATCCGCGCGACGCAGCGACGCTCTTTCAAGCCAGTGGGTTTTAGGATCTGTTTTTTTTCCTGCTTCGGCATTGAAGTAGGTTGCACTGCCATGCAACCGGCATAAAACAGGAACGGAAAGTCGAGGCCAAACGGCACCCCAGCCTTGCCAGTCGGGGATTTCAATCAAATCGATTTCACCCAGCTGGCTCCACTGTTTTGCCTTTTGGTACAGCTTCCATCGCAAACCAATCCAGCCCCAATGGCCCTTGGGCTCTGGCATACGATAAACCTTAACGCCGTGGTCGTTCTCGACGGCTTGTCTGCACTGGTTGGGTTTGTAGCAACCAAAAATGCGAACGTCATGTCCGCTCTGTACCAACGCTCGAGCTAAATTACGAGTGTAAGAACCAATCCCGCCGTGGTTACCGGGCGGGTATTCATTGCAAAGAAATGCAATACGTAACGGACTCATTTGCTCAGTTGCTTCAATGTTTTAACAATCCGCTGGCGAGATTCGCCGAGGGGCATGCTGACCTGCATTTCGGCGAACTTTTGCCGGCCCTCTTGATCTAAGGTCGGATTTTCGAGATAGGCATTTACATGTTCTGCCAATTGGCTCCGCGACTTGGCATAACGGGCGGCGCCGAGTTCGATCACAGGCCGATAATGTTCGTATTGATGAATATAATCCGACATTGGCATGCCAAACACCGGAGGGTTGCTGACATCAAACTCAACATTAATCACAGGCCGATCGCGAAGAGCAAAGTCAAGCGTCATCGTTGATGCGAAGTTGATGTTCAAATCAGCATGCTTGGTAATGTTCGTCAGCATCTGTGTGTCGTTTTCCGTGGGCAACGCTGAAAACCAATCTTTCATGCTGCTGCGACTCCACTCTGGCTGAGCATAAATCATCTCTGGGAAATCTCGACGCACCGCGTCATAGCGACTGAAGTCGTCGATGGGACACGTTCTCAACAAAACCTGAGGATTGCCACGAATGGCGCCTTCGCGAATTAGTTCCATCAACGCACGCACATGATGCTGGTCTTCAATGGCGTTCGTGTGTTCGCCACCCGAAAAACAAATCAGCTTGCGTGCTGGATCGGCGCCAATACGCTGCATGAACTCTTCTCTTGTCCACAGCAACTCGTCCTCGGCATACGGGTCGAATTGAGGTGTGCCGACCACATGAATTCGATCCGGTGTGATGTCGGGATAAAACTGAATCAATTCGTCATGCATGTGTTGGCTCCAGACCAAATAATGATCAAACGGAGCGGCAATGCGTGCTTTGCTGGAAAGGTTGTCCCAACTAAAGATGAAGGTGGCAGTGGGGATTGATAGGGATTGTGCTGCCAGTACCGGAGCCAAAATCTCATTCGGACGTTGGTGCGAGCAAAACAGAATCGTGGGTTTGATCCGCGTAAACAATTCACGGTAATGGGCGACCTCCGGAGCACGGCTGGCAATGCGGGCGTGGAGACGGTCAAGCCTCTGGATGCCTTTGGGAGATGCAGATGCGCGGGCCAGCAACTTCGCTGAGTTCAGTAACACACGCCGTGGCAATGAGCAGTCTTTGGAAATCCGACATTTGACTCGCATCGGATAGTTGTTGACCCAATAGTACTGAGCGTAGGCCAAACTATTACGAAAGAACGAACTAACCGGACGGTCACGATGGCGAATGGACCGAGCCATTGGTGTCGGCGGAGTAAGTTTTTAGCAGGTCGTCGGGAATCAAGTGCAATGTATGCACCTCGCCCTCGTTGGACGCCAGCTTGAGGAAGTTTCCGAGTACGAAATTTCGTACGCCAACACCATCGGGCAATAAAACTACAGTATTCATAGCAGGTTAGGTTTGAAGTTGGGCTTACCGCGGCCGTACCGCGATGACTCGACCAAGGATATGGTTGATGGGTGATCGGTTACAGCAATAACGCCGAAGCCGACCAGGCAACCAACCAAGCGTGGTTTCAAGGATTTGAACTGGCAAAAGCGGCAGCACAATCAGCTTTTCTTTTACCCAGATGTAAGGGTTCACCTTGCCGAAGCCCGCATTCCGAAAAATGCTTGCGAGTTCAGTGGTGCTGTACTCTTTGAGATGAAAGCCAGTCGGTGTATCGTCAAAATATTTCGAAACGTCATGC
>CAXBHV010000003.1:0-28907 GCA_963974855.1 uncultured Rhodopirellula sp.
GAACGGTTTGGCTTTGTCATAGCTGTTGATGAACTGAATCGATTCGTCGGTCAATTTGTCGGTCAGATAGCGTTTCTTTTCGTCAGCCAAAACATTCGAGTTGACAAAGTAAGGCGGGTGATACGACTTTGGATGTCCCCAGTTCGAGGTGCCGATCTGCTGGTCGAATCCTTGCTTGACCGGATGGTATTCCTCGTGGCCAAGGTGCCATTTGCCGATAAACTGGTTGTAATAGCCAAGTTCGCCAAGTGCCTCGGCATAAGTCGTTTCCTCGAGCGGCAACCAATTGCGGCAAGGGAACTGGGCCGGATCCGTCTCCAGCAAATTGAATTCCGTTTCGGTGCGGCCAAACTTGTCAAAATCAGCGTGCTTGGGGCCAGTCGGGATATGACGCACCAAGTCGAGTCGCACTGGATGTTTCCCCGTTAACAGCGTGCCGCGACTGGGACTGCATGTCGGGCATGCGATGTAGGCTTGGCGAAAATCAAGTCCTTCGTGAACCAGTTGGTCGATGTTCGGCGTTTCAAATACAGGATTACGACATCCCATGTCGGCCCAACCATAATCGTCGACAAACAGTAAAACGATATTGGGTTGTTTAACGCGTGCCACATCCGCAGCATCCGCGTCGCTGATGGGCAGGAACGTCATCAACAGAACAACTGCGGAAGTGATCTTGTTCATGGAATTTCCAGTGGGATACGTTACCGATATTGGATGCGTTTGATATCTGAGCCGACGGCGCTAGCCGCGGGCCCGCTGATTCGGAGCGATCCATGCCCGCGGCTAGCGCCGTCGGCTCAGTCCATCGCGTCGTTGATCGGCAGGAGCGATCAACGACACTCTCTGCTTAATACTTTCCGTTTGTGCCAAACATATCTTTTTTCGATGGCCGAGGACGAACGCGAACGCTGTGGTCGGGTTCCCCCGTGACGCGATCGAATTCGTCTGGGGTTCGACGCGACGGCAAATAGTCGGACGTCTCTTCGGTCCAAGCCGCCAAGGCCTGTGTCAATCGCTTGCGAACCGATTGGTAGGCAGGATCGTCGATGACGTTGCTCAACTCGCCCGGATCACGCATCAGGTCATACAATTCCCACTGCGGACGAGGCGATACAAAACAACTTTGTTGTTCCTTCGTTAGCTTGCCTTCTTTCTGTAGTCGCAACATCGCTTGCCAAGTGAGTCCGCGTCCGGCATCCGCCGAAGGCGTTGCAGCCAAGTCGACATAATCATTGCGAATCAGTTTGAAATGTTGGTCCATGACACAGCGAGCGTGATCCTCGTAGTCATGCCAATGGTCTTCGGCAAACGCATATTGGCGGGACTCGGTCATCGGGTCGCGTAGGATCGGTGCAAAGCTGTGTCCTTCGATCTGCATCGCGTCGGTGGTGTCCTTGTCGATCCCTGCAAGCTCCAGAAACGTGGGAGCGATATCGATGGCACTGACCAGCGAGTTCGTGGTCACGCCGGCGCGAATCTCGTCGGGCCAGCGGACGATCCACGGAGTACGAATGCCGCCATAGTAGAGCGTGGTTTTATCGCGTGGAAAAGGACGTCCGTTATCGCTGATGAATAGAATTAGCGTGTTTTTCGCTACGTTTTGTTGTTCGAGCTTCCTCATGACTTTGCCGACGTACGTATCAAGCCGACCAATTTCGTCGTAATAAAGTCGCAAGTCTTCTCGCACATCCGAAGTGTCGGGCAAATGCGGAGGAACGATCACATCAGCGTGACGGTGCGGCGGATCTAAGGCACCTTCGCTGTATTCACGGTGCGGATCGAGCGCCGCCAGCCACAGAAAGAACGGCTTGTCACGCGGACGGTCGTCAATCGCCTGTTCCCAATCTTCGCAACCGCTCGGTTGTGCCGCGATCATCTTTGGCGGCTCACCCTCTTTGCCCGATGGCAACACAAAGCCCGCCGTGGATGCTTCGTAAATTCGGTCAAAATGGTCGCGTACCGCGTCGCCCAAATGCCACTTGCCCGCAGCCGCCGTGTAGTAGCCCGACTGTTTCAGCGCCGCAGCCAAAGTCTTGCTCTCCGGCGGCAGTGGCCAATGCAATTGTTCGGCACCCGTGTTGTGCGGATACTTGCCCGTCAAGATGCTCGATCGCGAAGGGCTACATGAATTGGTCGTTAGGTACGCATGCTCGAACCGGAGTCCCTGCTTGGCAAGTTGGTCGATATTTGGCGTGCGGATCGCAGGGTGCCCGTACGCACCGCAATCGTCCCAGTTCATATCGTCAGCGATGATCAGCACCAAATTCGGCCGATCGCTAGTATCCGCAGACCACAACGAAGCGCAAAGACAGAAACAAACGACAACGGGATACAACAATCGAAGGATGGGAAACGCTTTCATCAGGGATGCCAGACTTGGGGTCGGAAAAGTGGGGATAAGTTTGGTAAGCAAAACGAGCAGCGAGTGCTCCGTTTGAAGTTTCTAAAGTAGTGGAGCTTGCTAAAGCTCCCTGTCCTTGGTCGCGAAAGGATCTTTAGCAAGATCCACTACGTCAAAATTTTCGTCGGTTCAGCATAATCCACTGCTGCCCATTCGGTTATTGATCAAGCACATTTTGAACCCATTCGCGGACTTGCTTGCGATAGACGCTTTCTTTGTGCATCCAGAGGTCGGTGTGCGGGTGCACGACATTACCCTCGGGGATCGCAAAGATTTGGCTGGTGGGAACATCGATAAAGCTAAAGTGTGCCAAGTCGCGATGTTCCCCCAGGAATGCATCGCGAACCTTACTGGCTTTGGTTCCGCAAACCAGCACTGGCCGACCATTGAGCCGGGTCAGGCGTGTTAAGGCCGAGGCACGATCACTGTCGGGATAGCTCCATGTCTTTTCGCCGTCGAAATGGTCGTGCGTCAAGAAGCCTTTCCAAAGCGAAGCGATCTCGTCGTCGGCAAGTCCGATATAGCTAGTCGCGATCGCCCCACGAGAGAAACCGCAGAGAATGATGTTGTCGGGATCGCCTCCGAATTCGGCACAGATGCGAGGAAGATTGATTTTGCAGTAATCGACGGTCGCTTGCTTGTCACCCCACCAAGTGACAGCGTTTTGCTGTCTACCTGTTTCGACATACGGCATGCAAATCCAAATAAAACCTTGGCCGCCGCTGATGCCATAACCCAAATTGGCGTCGCCGATCTCGCCGCTCGAGTTACAGGCGGGCCATTTGTTTCCGGTGTACTCGACGATCACTGGAAACTTGCCGCCGGGTTTCCAATCCCCAGGTAAATACAGCGAATGATGCACCTGAGTTCCCTTGTACTCTGGCGCGACCTGACGCACTCGCTTGCCGGCCCCCGGGGCGTCTTCGGTCATTGGCGGCGATATGAGATCAAAGGTGGTCAAGGCGTATGTTGTCTCCAAATGGTTGCTGTCTACCGGGTCAGCGGCAGCTGCCGCTGACTGGGCAAGGCAATGCGGCGTGATACAAATCATCACCACCAAGTTTGTGACGAAGGCACTGCGGCGTATCGAATGTGAAAACATGCAACTACTTCTTGTTCTTTTTCTGTTTTCTAGGCTTCGTCTGTTCCGAGTCGTATTTCGGATTGGTGCTCATCATTTGAGCGTCGACGGATTCACGCCAAGCCTTCAATTTCTGCAGCAGTTGATTGGCCTTCTCCGGTCGCGTTTTCGCAAGATTGTTTTTCTCGTACGGATCCGCCTTCAGGTCGAACAGTTCCAACTCGCCGTTTTCAAAAAACTCAATCAGCTTCCAGTCGCCGTGTCGAATCGCGCCGTAGGGCTTCGTGCGGTGGTAATGCGGATAGTGCCAAAACAGGGCGTCGCGTTCCAATGGGTCGGCCGTTCCTGTTAATAGCGGAACCATACTGACGCCGTCTTGATGTTGATCAGGACGTTGTTTGAGACCTGCAATATCGAGAAAGGTGGGGTAGAAATCGGTGCCAATCACCATCGCATCGGATGTCGATCCCGGCTTGGTTTTGCCTGGCCATTTCACAACCAGAGGTTCACGAGTGCCTCCCTCGTGCGAGAAACCTTTGAAATCTCTCAGCCCGCCAGTGGTCGCGTCATTGTCGCCTCCGTTGTCTCCGGTCAAGACAACGATGGTGTTATCGGTGATCCCCATTTCGTCGAGCTTAGCCATCAGCCGACCCACACTATTATCGAGCAACTCGACCATTCCAGCACGGGCTGGGTTTAAAAGTTCGTTTTTGTTGTTCGCAAACGACTTGGCTTTTTGCTTGTACTTTTCGACCAATTCCGGCGGCGCCATGATCGGTCCATGTAGCGTGTAATAGGAAAAATAAAGTAGGAATGGTTGATCGCGATTGCTGGCATCTAAAAAATCGACCGCTGCATCGGTCAGTTTGTTGGTCAAAAAATCGCCTGGCTGACCGTCATCGAGATTGGGCATATCAAACGGCGAAAAATACTTGCCGCGCCCTTTGGGTTGCCCCCACTCGCGTCCGCCGACGTTCAAGTCGAAACCGTGATCGGTAGGGTAATGTTCTTCGAAATCGGCTTGGCCAATAGGCATCAGATGCCACTTGCCAAAAAATGCAGTGGAGTAGCCCGCTTCTTTGAGTGCTTCAGGCAATAACACGCGATCATGTTCGATACTCATATTTCAGTCTGGCACCGATAGTTTGGCGTAAGGGTGATTGTGTCCCGCGATCCAATCGGTCAGATGCAGGCGAGCCGGATAGCAACCGCTCAGGATCGCGGCTCGGCTTGGCGAGCATACGGTGCAAGCGGCATAAGCGTTGCGAAACAGCATGCCCTGGTTGGCAAGTTTGTCGATATTGGGCGTTTCATAAAACTCTGCGCCGTAACAGCCAAAGTCGCCCCAGCCGAGGTCGTCGACCAACAAGAAAACGAAATTAGGTTGATAGCTGTTCGCCTTGACCGCTGTTGTTTGAGCATCGGCCGACGCGGAACCGACGAACGAAAGGCCCAAAAAGATTGCCAAAAACGCAAGTTTTGGGACAAAGACTCGGAGTGTCATTCTCGACCTGTGGGTGGTTGTGGGGCGTCGCAGTAACGAATCTTGATACGTCCGAAATGCAAACGATTAAAATGGGGCCCGTAATCATGATTAACAAATTCTAGTTTAACGATCAGAGGCATGCTGCGTTTGGGTCGCCACCGAATGTTGTGGTACTGTTGCCCTAGCAGTCGGTACCAAGCTATTTTTGGACACTGAAAATCATTGCTTTTCTGAGACGATTCAATCGGAGGGCGTGCATCTATCGCCGCGTTGCCGAGATGGATTACGATTGAGTTGACACTTTTGCGGCAGGCGCATTCGCAATGAAGCATGTATGGCGGTGCGGCGCAAGCGGGCAGTTGATTTAATCGAAATGTAAATGGTCGTGGGGAACCGTGGGCCGTGAGGCACCGGGTAATACGTGGAACCCGTCCGCTGACGCGCGAGCGGCTCACTAAATCAACAACGTGTAAGCCGCTCGGTAGCAGCGAGTGAAACGTTTGAATATGAGCAGGCGGCCTGCGCACGCTGCCATTAAAATCAATGAGAGAATGAAGTGACCGTGATGACAATCAAGCAAAGGCTAATGATGACGAAATGGAAAAGACCTGTACTGGCATTAGCAACGGCGATCGCGACGATCGCCACATTCGCTGGCACTTCGGCACGGATCACTGCAGACGATCGCCAGCCGAACATTGTGCTGATCATGGCTGATGATCTCGGCATCGAGGGACTTGGGTGCTACGGCGGCCTCAGTTATGCCACCCCCAACCTAGATCAACTTGCCGCCGAAGGGCTTCGCTTCTCACACGCTCATGCTCAGCCTCTCTGTGCGAACACTCGCATGCAGCTGATGACGGGGATGCACAACGATCGCAATTGGATTTGCTTTGGGATCATGGATCCGAGTGAGAAAACATTTGGTCATTATTTACAGGAAGTCGGCTACAAGACTTGTATTGCAGGCAAGTGGCAACTGCAAAGTTATGATCCACCGGACTATCCCGGTGCGGAAACTCGCCGTGGCATCGGCATGCATCCTAAAGATTCCGGCTTTGATCAATACGCGTTGTATCATTCGCTGCATACCGAAGACAAAGGTTCGCGATACGCCAACCCAACTTGGCTCGAAGACGGCACGCTAAAAAAGGTCGAGGGCCAATATGGGCCTGACCAGTGGGTGGATTACATCAACGAGTTTATGGAGCGTGAAAAAGCGAATCCGTTCTTCGTTTATTATCCAATGGCACTTCCCCATTGGCCGATGAATCCGACGCCCGACAGTGCCGATTGGAATGACCCCGCGAAGCGACTCGACGAAGATCCTCGCTATTTCAAAGACATGGTCCAGTATATGGACAAATGTGTCGGCAAAATCGTGAAGAAAATCGACGACCTTGGTTTGCGCGACAACACCTTGATCCTGTTCTACAGTGACAATGGCACGCATCTTTCGATCACGTCGCAAACACAAAAGGGGCCTGTTGCCGGAGGCAAGGGATTGCCCACCGATGCGGGAACACATGTGCCGCTAATCGTAAATTGGCCGGGGAAGGTTCAACCGGGCGTTTCCGATGCGTTAGTTGATTCGACTGATTTTGTTCCGACATTGATGCAAGCAGCCGGACATCCATTGCCATCTGGCCACGATTTGGATGGAATCAGTTTTTATCCGGAAATCGTGGGTGATGGGGCCTCGGCGCCCCGTCGCGAGTGGATCTATTCGTTTTACGATCCTCGTCCGGGGTGGGACAAAGATCATTTCACACGCCATGTATCGGCCCGCGATCGTCGTTGGCATTTGTACCAAACGGGCCAGCTATATGATGTCGATGCGGACGTTTTAGAGCAACATCCGATCACTGCCGAGAGTGACACCGCCGAAACCACGGTGGTGCGAAAACGCCTTTCTGCGGTGCTCAAATCGCAATCGCAATCGGATAAAAACGTGCAGTAACCACTTACGTCACCCTCCCAGCGAAGCAAGGGAGGGTCGGAAATCGAGCCTGTAGCGAGATTTCCGGGGAAGGTCGGTGACGCTGAACTTGCACGTTGTCATCGCTTACACGCAGAGGCCTAACCTGTGAACTTGCTTCGTTCGTTCTGACCGCCTCGAAACAAGTTTTGCATAAGGTGAGCACGCTAAACGACTTGCCCCTGACGACTTGCTCTACTTCTGCCGATCAGTCTTTCCACTGCAGCTTGATTGTCTTGGTTTCGCTTGGTTTGAAATCCACAGCAATGGTATCAGATTCCGGCAGCACCGACTTACCTGATACTGTTGCTGCAGTGACATTGCGGCGCAGCTGAATCTGGATCGTTTGTGCCTTCTTGCTCGTCACCACCGCTTCGAGTTCGCGGCGAGGGAAATCCCAACGCAGTGAATCGACCCGAGCTTGCGTCCGGCACATCACGCCTTGGATTGAGCCCTTTGGCAATTTATCAGAACAAGCGGGTAAGAACTCGATCACGCCCGGGCGTGAGTAAATCAGCATCTCCATGATCACCGATGGGATCGAGTGCAACGCATCCGAGTTGTAGATCACGCCTGGATTGTGAGACGTGAACAGGCTGCGGTAAAAGTAATTCCCTTGCATCAGGAACATCAGGTTGCCATAGACTAATTCGGGTTGTTTCAGTCGGGTGCCAATCAGGGCAGTATGAGCCAATCCGTGGGCACTGCCGTTTCCGCGGCCTCGTTTGGCAATCGCCACACGAGCCGCCTCGAACAATTCCGCGTTCTCCGGCGTTAATTCCAAGCTTGGCCAGGCAAGATACAAATGCGAAACGTGGCGGTGATCGTATTGGTCTTGAATATCTGGATGTGACCATTCCTGAAGGGCACCGTCCTCGTTGGTCAAATAAGGTGGCAGCTTCGCTAGGATGGTTTGCCACGTTTCGATCTTGTCCTGGTTGCGTTCCAGCTCATTGCTGACGGCGATCAAATTCGTCAGCAATTCGCGAATCGCGGAAATGTCCATTGTCGCATTGGCAACAACGGCCGAATCGGTGTTGCTAGGACGATTCTCAGGTGAATACGACGGCGCGATCAAAAATTTACCGTTGTCGTCATACGTGTCCAAAAAGTCCTCGTAAAAGAGCGCCGTCTTTTCCATCATGGGCAACAGACGGTCAACCATGAATGTTTTGTCGCCGCTGCACTGGTAGTATTCGTAACAGGGTGACAGCAGCCAAGCAGCGCCGGCGGTCCAGTGATTGCCGGGCCATTTGCCAAAGTGGGTGTGCAGTCCACGTCGACCGGACGTTCGTGTTCCCGCCAAGTAGCCTCGGCATCCAAACAGATTTTTCGCGTTGATTTCCCAGTCCGGCGCGATCCGTTCGAGCATTGTCATGTAGCTCCCGATCGCCTCAGGAAGATTCGCCTGACTGGCTGCCGAGATCTGCAGGTTTAGGTTCGCGTCAAGCGTAAAGTCGCCTGACCATTCGGGACGCCATGCCCCGTTCCAAATACCCATCAAGTTCGGTGGGTTATCGCCCGAGCTTGATATCAAGCCATAGACGCCCATGTTGAATATCTTTTCCAACAGATAAGGATTGATACGGTCGCGATCTTTCTGAGTTTGAATAAGCGTTTCGTTACTGCCATCCTCGTATCCCGATTTGTCGAGGTGCAGTTGGACACGGTTGAACATTTCGCGGTGCACATCCGCTTGAGCAGCAAGCAGTTTGTCGTAGGAACCGAGGGCATCGATTCGTTGCTTGCCGGCGGTAATCTGCGAGTTCGTCGAGGGGTCGGTAGGAATCACTTCGGCGAGCATTTCGACCTTGTTTGCGTCGGAAATCGAAATGACGGCCCCCTCATTGCTCAGTGTTCCACCGTCGTTTCGGACTTGGACGATGACCTCGTACCCGCGATCGTAAATCTGGTATTTGATGCGATATGTCATCCAGCCTTCGTCGGTGCTCTTTTCGAAAGGTTCGACCAGAGGGTAGTTCAGTTCCGCAAACTGCTCCGCAAACAACTTCTTCAGGTTGGTGGTAATGTTGTTTTGCTTTTCTTTTGCTCCTCGCACTTTCGTGGCAACCGATTGTTGGTCGAGATCGATGGTGACATTGATTGCCGCGTCAGAGGACGCGGTGATTTGCGTTGCGATGACATTCGCAGGTCGCGAGACAAAGGAGGTGCGTCGATACTGCGTTTCCTCGGCGGACCACTGGACTGCGATCTCACCATTGGTGTAGTTGGTGCTCCGCTGATAATCGGCGACATCCCCAGCAAACGTTTGCTCGATGTTCATCACACAGGCGGGATGATAGGGATCGGTCCACAGAATATCGGGATGCCCCTGTTCGAACGCGCGGCTAAGTGCGAGTTTTTCAGCTTCGCGATATTTTTCGGTTTTGATCAATGCCTTCACTTGAGGCATAACGTCCGCGATATCCGCCGGTTCAACGTCTTCGGTGCCGATGAACTCGTACAGCATCTCATGGTTGAAAATGATCTTCTCGTGATGTGGATCTCCGTGAACCAAAATTCCCATCCGTCCGTTGCCGCTGACCAGGGCATCCTGCCACGCGATGGCCGGTGCGTCGCTGAAGTTAGATGTCTGTGAGGAGGGGACGTCATGTCTAGAATCGATTTCTTGAGCCATGCCGAGCGTACAGATCGCGAGCATGGTTATCCCTGCCAACAGTGGGCGTCGCATTATCGTCAAAGGTTTACTCCTGAGGTCAAGATTTTGAATAGTGTGGTTAGTGCTGGACTGCTAAGATTTTGGAGTTGTCATCGTATATTTGAGGTGAGTTTTTCTTCCGGCCGATACTGCAGTTACCTCTCCACCGACGAAGTTGGTGGAGAGGTGAAAGAAAACCAACGCAACTGAAAATCACGACAACACCAATGTTTTAACGGTCCAACTTATCGCCATCGGCTTAAAATCGATAGCATCGGGCCCCATCGATGGCCTATTTGTTTTTCGTCTTCGCTTTTTTAAGTTTGCCTTCCTTGATGCCGTGCACCAAGACAGTGGATGGCGGCGTGTCCAATTCTCCTTTGGCAAACGTCACAAGTCGTTAGCACTCTTGACGCATCCACTGGAGTTGCGATTCGTGAAGGGGACGCGGTTCGGTCGCAAAATTTGCAATTACTTTTCGTCGGTCTGCGACTGCAATTGCACGATCAAAATCGCAAATTCGTCTCCCGCGGGTTTGGGAAAGCTCGGCCACTGGGTGATCGTTTTCTTGATCGGTTCGCCAAAGGTTCCGCTCAGCGGATCGAACCAAGTGGCGGTCATTGTTTGCCCCTGTCGATCCTTGGGAATTCGGACTCCGATGTGCTCGTTTTCTTTGGGCACGTAGTACATGAACAAGTCTTGGTTGTTGTGCAGACAGAACCCGCTGCTGCTCTTTTTGTCTCCCGCCTTCAGTTGTCCGATGTTGTATTTTTCAACCAGCGTCCGCATGTGGCGGTAGTAATCAAGACGTGGTCGCGATTCCGCATCCATCGCGTCAATATCGGGAAAAATCACATTCCACGCGGCACCTTGCCAGTAATGCGTCGGATACGTTCCTGCAAAAACGCACTGGTACGCACGTTCCAAACAGACCTCCGGTGACGTGTAGTCGCCGGTGAAAACGACATAGGGACCACGCTCGTATCCACCATGTTCGATGTTCAAGATCGGTTGCTTCGGGAAATCGTCACACACGTTACGCATCACGCTGTACAGCTCGGAACTCCACAGTTGCACCGAGACGAAATCCAGATTTTGGGGAAATCGCTTGCAATAACTGTAGTCATGCACGGTGACCAACCGCTTGTAAGCGTCCAGGTTGCGCAATCGCTCGATCCGCTGGCTGATGTAGTTCACATCATTGTGTCCGTAGCCGAGCGCTTCTTTGGAAATATCCCAAACCAGATTCGGGTACGCCTGGTAGCGGCGGACAACGTAATCGAAGTAACGGTTGTCGGCTGCGGAGTTTGCCGCAGGCCAGTTTACTTCTTTGTTCCAAACATAGATCATCAAATGCGCTGCGATTCCTTTTTGATCGAGGTAATCGATGACACGGTCCAGACGTTGGAAATATTCGATGTTAAGTTTGGAGTGATCCGGCTGGGGGTTGCTGCCAGCGAAGGGAAACACATTGGGACTGCCATATTCGTATTTAGGATCAAGTTGCTTGTCCTTGGCCCAGTTGACGTCGTAAGCAAAAACATTCATCACGACTTGGTTAAAGCCTTGCTGGGCCAACGTATCAACCAATTTTCGGGTGTCCGGAATATCGTCGGCGTTTTCGGCGTCCAGCGCAAACAACCAATCGCACTCAAACGCGATGGGGTAATAGACGTCGCCATTTTCGTACTGGAATCGACGCGAGTGTTTGGGATCTACAACAATCCCCCCCTTGCGTCCGTCCGCTGCGTCCGCGACCGATATGGTGCCCTGCTTTCTATCGAGCTCCGGCAGTGACGACTTCGTTACATAGTTCCATGTTCCTGGCGTTGGCGGAGTGAAGCGAATGACAAAGTCGCTGCCACCATCAAAGAATCCCGGCACCTCGAGACTTTGGCCTGCGGTATTCTCGAATTTTGCAGAAACATCGACGTCCGCCGGTTGTGCAGGAAGTTCGCTAGCGGCAAGACGGATCTCCGATACTTCCCACTGCTGAGCCGAAACAAACGCGTTTTCTGACGCTGATTGTCTCGCCGGCTGGTCCGCCGCGGACGACATCGTGATTGCCATTCCCATCAGAAGCACCGCAAGGAACCGTTGCGTCGTTGTTGTTGACACAATCCATTGCACTTGTGGCGTCATTTTGAAATTCATGAATCGAGGTCACTTGAAATCGAAAAAGGGGTGGGGAGCGAGGCAACAGGAGGATCAGTTGTACCCGACGGCAATTACCATGTGGGCAGGAAATAATGCGATCAATCGCAGGTAGGCTATCATGGTCACATGAATGATTTACTTCCAGTCGCCCATACATTTGCCCATTTTTTTCCTTAAAAATGTTGGGAGAATTGGGCAATTGATTCGCGGGGGGATGCAAGAAGCCAATCTTTGACCGCCTGCAAATCAGCTTTTCCAATGGTAGTATGAAAAGGGATCTATTTTGTTTGCAAAGTGAGAGGAGAATCGAGCTGATGTCTAGCGACTCTGACGCCAGTGAGGATTCCGAGCGAACCGAAGCGTTTATCCGCTTGCTTGCCGAACATGAGCGAAAGTTAGGTCGCTATGCCATGATGTTGGTTCCGCATGTTCATGATGCCGACGAAATCATGCAAGAGTCAAAGATGGTGATGTGGCGGAGTTTCGATCGCTTTGAATTGGGAACCGATTTCTCGGCCTGGGCACGCAAAGTCGTCTTTCACCAAGTGCTCAAATATCGGCGTCAACCCGCCAGACGGACGCAGCCCTTCAGCGATCAAACTCTCGAACTACTGGCGTCCGAAACGCTGTCGATGGAGACGCAGCTGGATCAACGGCATCGGATTTTGGCCGATTGCATTGCGAAATTGAGCGACGAGCATCGCAAAATTCTCCGGCTTCGCTACAACGACGAATTGTCGATCGAGCGAATCGCCGAGCAGGTCGATCGGACAACCGCCGCCGTTTACCGTGTGCTCAGCCGCATTCGACGGACCCTTCACGGTTGCGTTTCTGACTCGGTGAAAGTGGGCAGCGAGTCGTAAGGCTCAACTGGCATCTTCTGAAATTTCTAGGCTTCTCGGGAAATTCTACGTAGCAGATTCCGGGGGTTTGCTCCGCCAGACCAACGGTGGCTGCGAGGCTTCGTTAGGGATCAACGCGATCATCATCAGAAAGAGGCCGACCACAATGTGGTTCTGGTGAACGGGGGGCGGAGGCACTACAGAGAATCGCCCCCATACAATCAAGCCCGTCGCAACCACCAGGATTAACAGATGGGCGTGTCGCGTTGGTTGCCAGTACGACAGTCCGGCGAGAGTGCTGATCAAAAGAGCGATGCCAAAGTCGACCCATAAAATCACGGGATCCACCGGAGACTGAAAAATGAACGGGCTGGCGGCAAGCCACACCGCGGTCATGATCTCGACGACGCGTCCCCACATCATACCACCTCGCGGGATAATAGTTTTTCGCCAGCTTCGTCCAATTGCTCGTTGCGGTTGCCCCAAAATGCGTCCCAGAACAAAGCGATGTCGTGGTGATCCTGCCACACGATCTTCAAATAGGCCAGTGAGGCCCGGACTTCATCCCAAGCCCAATAAACTAGGATCAGCGAGATACCGGCCGTCACCAAACATAGGAAACACCACTGACCGATCACGAATGCTTGAAGCACGACCAACACCACGCTGACGATGCCCAGCGGGATCACGTCGATTCCAAACAGGATGACTAGCCAAGGGCGGTATTGCCAACGACGTGTCGATCCGGCGAATCCGAGAATGGCATCGCCGAGATATGCCAACACTCCCAGCGCGGCATCGTGAATCCCTAGGATGCGATACATCGACATCGCAGTGTCCGATTTGAGCACCCGATTGCTGCTATCGCCAAACACAGGGTCCCACGAGCTTTCGATCAATCCCCATTGAAACAGCGATAGATGAGCTGAAATCAGTGCGGCGACAAACGCCAGCAGGCAAATCGGAAGCCGTTGACGCCACGCCGACGGATTGTGTTCGTACGGAGGCACTGGCCGGTCCAACGGATCGACTTCTGTGCGGTCAATGATCCTCGGCGATTGAAGCATCCTTTATTCCTGTCGGGTGAGGCCAGTAATGCGCTGCATTCCATTGAAGCTCAACGCTCGAGTCCGTTTTGGCGGTACCATTTTTCAGGGTCCGCTTTCAATGCATCGGTCATTTTTGGCAATGTCGTCGACAACGAATGTTTCGGTTCCCAGCCCAACAGCTCTTTGGCGCGTGAGATATCCAGTGCATAGTGATCGTCCGCCATCGCAACCATGAAGGGTTTAATAAACGCGTCACCGCCCTGCAACGTGTCGCTTACTGCAGCTCCGACTTTCGCCAGCGGTTTGGGAATTCGCATCGTCGACCACTCTTTGCCATGCAGTTGTTTTCCAATCAAGTTTTGCAGCGTTTGGTACGACAGCGTTTCCTCTTCACCAATTAAAATCGCGGTTTTCGGAGCGATCGCATCACGCCGCTCTACCGTGCGGACGATCGCATCGACGGTGTCTTCCAGATGAACGGCTGCCTGTCCCGCATCGGTATCGCCAGGGAAAAAGTGGCCTTGGAAATCTTTTTCGTAGATCCGTTTGATTTGTTGGACGATGGTCGGTTGACGTCCATAATCGGTGTAGACACCTGCAACCCGCAAGAACACCGATGGAACATTAGGGTGCCCCTCGCGAATCAGGCGTTCGGTTTCAATTTTGCTTTGCGGGTACGGCCACTTGGCTTTCAGCGGGTCCTCCTCACGAATTCGTTCGCCTACTTCGCAGGGAGCGTGTACTAGCATCGTACTTGTAAAAATGAACTGTTCGTACTGAAAATCTTGCAGTGCGTTCAGCAATCGGTCCGTGCCATTGACGGTCACCGTGTTGTAAAGCTCGCTGTCTTCGCCCGAGAAATCGTAGTAGGCGGCCATGTGTACCACGCTGGCGAGTTTGCCGCCGGTTTTGCTGCGGACATTTTGCATCGCGCCTTGAACCGAAGAGTAATCAGTGAGGTCGCACTCGATGTCGTGCACATGCTCGAGCGCCTTGGGCGGTTCAGGCAATCCGACGCGATCGAAACCAAAAACTTCGTAGCCGGCTTTGGCAAGTTGACGGCAAGTGGAATTCCCAAGCAATCCAGAGCTGCCGGTGACAATAACGCAGGGACGTTCGCTAGACATGTTCTTTCTCGATTTTGGAGCCAATGAGTTCCTGGAATCGAAAAGACGCAACTCGCATGCCAAGCAAGGCGAAGACAGCGAATGCCGGGTGACACAAAGCCACGTTCATTCACATCTGGGTATGTCAGGAAAACCACAGGCCGCTGTTGTGCCAGCCGATCATTTCACAATGCTGGCGAGTGCCCCATTCACGAGGTGACGCTCACGGCTCGTTGTCGCAACACTCGCCAAAGCCACCAACCGAACAACCCCGCGACGACCGCCATGCTGACCCAGCTCAACGGGCTAGCCAGATTCTTGTAATGGTCTCCGAGCCACCACCCGATGCCCGCGAGAAGCGATGTCCAAATCACCGTTCCAATCGCGGTGAACAAGGAAAAACGGCCGATCGGCATTTCTGCAAATCCAGCCGGAACGCTGATCAGCGTGCGAATGCCGGGAACCATTCGGCATAGCAAAACCGCGGCGCTTCCCCATTGGTCAAACCACGCATCGACGCGATCGAGATCTTTGGGAGTGATCGTTAACCAAGCACCATGGCCGTCGATCCAGCGGGCCAACCGCTCTTTGCCGATCCAGCGGGCAAACAGATACCACGCCAACGCACCGACAAACGAACCGACGCTGCCAGCAGCGACGACAGCAATAAATGATGTATTTCCTTGGCTAACGGAGTAGCCAGCCCAGGGCATGACGACTTCCGACGGGATCGGCGGAAATAGATTCTCCGCCAACATGAGTAGTCCTACTCCTGCGGCGCCAAACTGCTCTAAGAAATCTGTGATCCATTTTTCCATATTACTTTGACACGGCAACCCGCGTGCCAGCGGCACATTATCTGCATCATGATCGGAAAATGATCACATGGCTAAAAGATTTAAATCCGGTCTGGCAAGCACTCGCCGCCGGCCTGTTTACCTGGGGGCTCACTGCTCTTGGCGCTGCGTTGGTGTTTGGCTTGGTTCGGGTCAATCGAAAACTGCTCGATGCAATGCTTGGGTTTGCTGGCGGAGTGATGCTGGCGGCAAGTTATTGGAGTCTGCTGGCGCCGTCAATCAAAGTGTCGGATGAACAGGGATGGCCTAGCTGGTTTCCGGCCGCAGTCGGTTTTCTCGCCGGAGGCAGCTTTTTGTGGGGACTTGATCGCCTGCTTCCCCATCTGCATCGTGGGCTGCCGATCGAATCAGCCGAAGGCCCGCGAACGGCGTGGCAACGCAGCGTGTTGCTGATCATCGCAATTACGCTGCACAATATCCCCGAGGGATTGGCGGTCGGCGTTGCACTGGGCAGTGCCGCCAGCGGGCTGAAAACGGCCAGCCTGGGCAGTGCCACAGCATTGGCCATCGGTATCGGGTTGCAAAACGTCCCCGAAGGCATCGCTGTTGCTGTTCCGCTGCGGGGCGAAGGGCTAAGCCGTATGAAGGCCTGGATGATCGGGCAAGCGTCTGCACTGGTCGAACCGGTTGCTGCTGTCATCGGAGCCGCAGTGGTAATGTTCGCTGCTCCGGTGTTGCCATTCGCCCTCAGTTTTGCTGCTGGAGCGATGGTTTATGTGGTGGTCGAAGAGTTGATCCCCGAAACGCAGCAACAAGGCAACGACGACTTGGCAACCGTTTGTCTAATGCTGGGATTCACCCTCATGATGATCTTGGATGTGGCGTTGGGTTAGAGACCAAGTGCCTCGGTTTCTCATCGTTGTAAACCAAAAAAATCATATTTTCTAAAAAAAATCTTAGCCGTTTTTTCGACCATAAACTTCGCTTCTTTTTGTTGGAAGTCGGACGCCGCTTGTGGTTGTTCGGTCGTGATTGGAATTCTTGGGTCCTAAGTGGTGCGGGAAAACGAGAACAGGGATTCTGGATTCCGAATTGAATTTGCGTTTGATAAACCGCCATAAGAGCCGTGTTATTTGACGTGGACGCCACTCGTCAATAGGATCCTTGAAGTCCGAGAACCACTTGCGATCAATCCACGCAGCAAATGCTATTCGTTTTTTCTTGGGGGATGTTAGTAAGTTGTTTTGGTGGTTTTAGGTCATCGGCAACGCGGTTGTCATGACTCTCTTCAGCCAGTTTTGAGGTGCTTCCTAAAGGCGTGCTCCTGCTTTTCCATTTTTAGGCTTCTCCATTTTGAGAGCACGAGGTGAAGCACGGCCTCGGGATCGGTTGAACCGGATTATCCGAGTCACCATCGCGGCGACCGCGGTGGGGTTCATGCAACAAAGTGAGCGAGTTTCTACATTGGCCGGCTCGAAATTACGAATCGGTGATGGTCCGTACTTTTTCTTATCTTGAAGGTTTTTCGATGCAAAAGAATCGTCCTTTACCACAGCGTGACGGGTTTACCCTAGTCGAGTTGCTCGTTGTGATCGCCATCATTGGCGTGCTAGTAGGTTTGTTACTGCCCGCCGTTCAAGCGGCGCGTGAAGCGGCTCGCCGAATGAGCTGCAGTAACAATTTCAAGCAACTTGGTCTCGGTATGCACAATTACCACAGTGCCTACAATGCGCTTCCGATTCAGGGAAGTGGTACCGAAGATACAACCCTTAGCAATTCGTACTGGTGGTCCAACACCAAGAATGCGAGTCAAAACCAATTGTCAGCGTTGGTCGGTCTGACACCATTCATCGAGCAGCAAGCCATTTGGGAGGTAATCAGCAATCCCAACGATTACAACAAAGACGGTACAACTGACTTCCCAGCGATGGGCCCAAGCCCGCAAAACTGGCTCGATTACCAGCCTTACAGTACTGAAATGCCGACGCTTCGTTGCCCAAGTGATCCGGGAAGGGGATTGCCCGCCGCGGGACGGACAAACTATGCCATGTGTGGTGGTGATTCGGGACGCTGGATCAACTTTGGCAATCGCAGCGACAATCCTTGGAAACCTCTCAACTCGGCTCAGGCCGAAGAGCAACGTTCGGCTGATCGTGGTGTGTTCGCTTGTTACAAACAAATGAAGTTCCGAGACATTCTCGATGGTTTGTCTAATACGATTGCAATGGGGGAGATTGCGACCGACCTAGGCGATAAAGACAAACGTACGATCTCTTACGATCGTCCAAGCTGGAGCTATCCAGGACCGCGTGATAATCCCTCGGAATGTGGTACGGGGGGATTGGTTGATGCTCAGCGTCCTCAGTTCTGGGCTTCCACGACGCCGACCGATAGTTCCTCCAACGGTCGCGGTTATCAGTGGTTCAGTCGATTGCCGCTATACACGATGATGACCACGATTCTGCCACCGAACAAAGAAGTTTGTGGTTACGACCGCGGCGTCGATTTGATCGTGTTGCCACCATCAAGTCGTCACCAAGGGGGTGTTCACGTGTTGATGGCGGATGGAGCGGTGAAGTTCATCACGGATTCGATCGAAGCAGGCGATTCGACCGCGCCCATGGTTCATCAATGGGGCAATGCTACAAACAAGAATCAACCAGGGGCACAGAGTCCTTATGGGTTGTGGGGATCGCTCGGTAGCCGTGCAGCGAAAGAAACGATTTCCGCCGAATTCTAATCGCGGAACGGGGCATCGAAATAGCCCCACTCAATCAGGGCTTCGGGACTTTGTTCCCGAAGCCTTTTTTAATTGTCACCGTTCGCTCTACGGATCTACTGAGCTTTCGCTCTGCGATTGTCACTACTCTCTTATTATCTTTTGAAACTGAAAGTCGATCATGAAACAATTTTTATTCTTGTCGCTACTGTCGCTCACGTTTTGCTGCAGTCTCGGGTGTGGCGAACAGCAGGCAGGTAGCGTTTTAGATAACGCCAGCGAGGAAGAGATTGCCAAAGTGCGTGCTGCCATCGAAGAAGAGCAACGCAAGATGGAGCAAGGGTTTGAGAAAGGCAATTATGATCAAAGCAAACCGTTGCCCAAGCAATAGTTCGGTCGTCAGTTAAATCGTTAGCCCTGGGGGCACCGTTGGTTGATAAGCGTCGCTGGTCGATTCTGTTCACGCTTATGCTCTCGCTGAGCATCGGTTGCGGTGACATTCGCTCACCGCTGTCGGACACATCGACCTCTGACGCTCGACTTGATTCGTCTGCTTATTCGCTGCTATCCAAAGCGGCGTCCGAAGGCAGATGGGCGGACGCGTCACAGTGGTCCAGCGCCGCTTTGATTGAGCGGCCCGATGACCCCGACGTGTTGTTTCTAGTGGCCAAGGTCGCTTATCACAGCGATGATCCATCGTTGTCGATCGAGCTATTGATGACGGCTTGCTCGCTTGAGTCGTATGCCGACGACACCCATGTGCACCAAGCCGTCGTGGCACTGCTTTCCATGGGACGGCTGTATGACAGTATCGAGCTGTTAGAAAATACGGTTCGTCTTCGTCCCGATCATCATGTCTTTCGTCGACAACTCGTCGACTTTTACGCCATGGCCGAGCGGCCCGAGATTGCGGCACCTCACCAACGTGTTCTGGTGCAACAACGGAAGTTTGATTTGCCGTTACTGATCAATCTCGCCGCCGCAGGGCCGCGGACGCTCGAAGAAGATTCGGTTGAACTGCTGGTAGAGCGGAATCCCAATGACCTGCGTCCTTTGCTGGCGAAAGCCAAACGACACTTTGATCAACGTGACGATGATGCTGTCGTTTCGCTGCTAACACGCATTATCGCTCATCACCCCGGTTTCGCACCTGCGCATGCGCTGGCGATCTCCACAATCTCGCGGTCCGGAGATCTCGACACAATCATAACGGTTGCAGCTCAAACGCCTGCGGATGTCGATCAGTATGTTCGCTACTGGATCGCACTGGGCGATTGGGCCAGTGGCAAAGCCGTGAACGAGGTTGCAGCGCGATGCTATTGGGAGGCAACGCGTCGTGATGCGAACAACAGCGAGTGTTGGATGAAACTGCGGACGAGTTTGCAGCGATTAGCCGAGAACCATTCTGAGTTTGACTTGGAAACGGCAATCGAGCACGTCCAGACGCGAGCTAGCTTGCTCAATCGTCTCGACCAGCAGCGACGAGAGTTCATGGTCGCACAGGCGGATTCACAACGTTTGGCAGTCGGAATCGCTAAAACGCTTACGCAGTTGGGCCGCCCCTGGGAAGCCGAAGCGTGGGCCGCTATCGCGTTGACATTGACGCGTGATCCGTTTGATGATGCAGCGGAGTATCGCAATTCGGTAGTGGCCACCCTTCGTCGCAATACTCCGTGGCAAGTAATCGAAGGCCATCCTGAACTGAAACTCGATTTCAGCCAACTGGAGTTGCCGGAAATGGTCAGGGACGCGGACGAGATGGGGGCGACGGCGTTGCTTCCGAGTTCCCTCCAGCTCAGTGATCCCCCGCAAAGCAAAACGAAATTGAAACTCATCAATCAGGCAGCGGAACGGGGGATTGAGTTTTTTGGTTTTACCCACCCGCATCTCGATCAGCCGGGATTTATGTTGCACCACACCCTCGGATGTGGCGGCGGCGTGTTGGATTACGATCTGGATGGATGGAGCGACGTTTACTTTGCGGCCGCAGGAGGGACGCCCCGATTAAACGATTCGCAAAGCAACGCTCTGTTTCGGAATCTCGGGGGCATGTTCAGCGAAACCACGACGATGACGGGCACCGGGGATACCGGATTTGGCCAGGGAATTGCCGTGGGCGATGTCAACGAAGATGGGTTTCCCGATTTGGTTGTTCTGAACTTTGGTCGTAATGTGCTGTACGTGAACCAAGGCGATGGTACGTTTGAAAATGCAACCGATCGCTGGTTGGGGGCACAGGCAGACATGGCTTGGTCCACAAGCGGAGCGATCGCCGATTTCAATGGAGACAGTCGTGCGGATTTGATTTTTCTGAATTATTGCCAAGGACCGCAACTCACGACGCATCGCTGTGTTGCGAAACAATTCGATGATGCACCGTCGTGTTCTCCGATGACCTTTTCCGCTGACGCCGACGTGTTCAGGCTCGGCAACTGCGAGGGGAATTTTCAACTGCAAGAAGAAAACGTTGCTGCGGAACCTGAAATTATCGGTCGCGGTTTGGGGATCGTTGCCGGAGCATTGGATGACGACAACGGAATTGATGTGTTTGTTGCCAATGACATGACGAACAACCATTACTGGTCGGCCGCAACGGATACGCAAACCGCGTATCGAATGCATGAGCTTGCAATGACACGAGGGCTGGCAGGCGACGCAAGGGGATCTGCCCAAGGGTCGATGGGGATTGCCGTGGGTGATTTGGATCACGACGGGCGGTTCGATTTGTTTGTGACGAATTTTGCAGATGAATCCAATGTTCTACACCGCTATCGTGGTCATCATTCGTGGGTGGACGACACCAATCGCTTGGGACTTGCCCCGAGTTCGTTTCCGTTGGTAGCATTCGGGACGCAGATGGTGGATTTGAACAACGATGGCCGACTTGAGATTGTCGTCACCAACGGTCACGTCCAGATTCTGTCTCCGGATGGTGTGCGTGCCGACTATGAACAGCCCTTCCAGGTGTATGAGCAAAGTCCACAGGGTAAGTTCCAATTGGTTTCCCCGATGATGCAGGGATCTTATGTGAATTCATTGCATGTGGGCCGAGCGTTGTGGACGATGGATGCGGATCGAGATGGGATGACTGATCTGTTTGTGACGCACCAAACCGAACCTGTCGCACTACTGATGAATCAATCGGCGGAGAGACAATCGTGGGTCGAGTTTCAATTGGTGGGTACGTCGAGTTCGCGGGACGCGATTGGATCCACGGTCGAGCTTCGATGTGGCGACCAAGTGTGGGAAAAGCCACTCACATCAGGTGATGGATACCTTTGCAGCAACGAACGACTCCTTCGTTTTGGTTTGAATGATTTGCAACAATCCGACTGCACCGTGACGATCCGTTGGCCAAGTGGGAAGATTCAATCGCACGGCGATTTGGCAGCCAACACGCGGTGGTTAATCGTTGAATCCCAGGGGATCACCCAGCTCGACGATTAAAATTGCAGGGTGGGAATCGACCTAAACGCTGCTCCTTGCATGCGAAACAGCTCACGGTTTTTGTTTCATTCCAGAAACCAAATCAACGTTCGCTCGCTCTCGCTTGGCGGTTCGGTGGCCTGTTTCGCCATTGCAACGCTTGTCGCGAAATGGTTCTTTGCAGAGCAGACACTCAGAGCAGGTGCTTCGTGGCTGTTTATCAAAAAGCCTCTATCGACTCAAAGTCATTAACAAACAACTAAAACAGGACTCTAAAAAATGCCTCGTCTTAACCAAGTCACTCCCGATCAAGCTTCTGGTGCGGTGAAGGATATTTACGGCGATCTGACGACCCAAATGGGAAAAGTCGTAAACATTTTTCAAGGTATGGGAAACAGTTCAGCAGCGTTGAAGGCGTATCTTGCGATGTCCGCAGCGTTGGCCGAAGGCGAGCTGGCGCCGGAGGACCGAGAGGTCATTTATCTGGCGGTCAGCGAAGGAAATGGCTGCGAATATTGCGTTTCGGCTCATACGATGGTCGCCAAGAAAATCGGACTTACCAATGAGGAAACGTTGGCAGCGCGGCGTTTCTTTTCTGCGGATAAAAAGCGTGCAGCGTTGCTAGAGTTTGTCCGCCGCGTGATCGCAAGCAGAGGATTTGTCTCGGATGACGAACTTAATGAGGTGCGGACGGCCGGTTATAGCGACGGTCAAATTGCCGAGGCGGTGGGGTACATCGGATTGGCGACCTATTCAAACCTGTTTAACCACGTCAATGACACGGAATTGGACTTCCCAGCCGCTGAGAAGCTCTAGCTCCGTCGCGATAGGCATGCCAAAGCATGTCAGTTTTTTGTAAGCAGTTAGGCAGTAGTCTTTCAGTAAAACCGCCGTTTTGAAGCTTGCGAGTTGTTGAATTATTCGAAATGCAGCTCGCAGTGGTGAGCCGTGGGCCGTAAGGCACCGGGTAATCCGCGGGACTCGGCCGCTCACGCGCGAGCGGCTCACTAAATCAATAGCCCGCTAGCCACGGTTCCGGCGCTGAACCGGGGCTAGTGCCCAAACGCACCGCTGTGAAGCATCTTTTCTTATCGAGTTTGTGCTAATTTAGCGTAGCGGAAATCGTCAAGACTTTCGTTTGCATGACGTATGCCCCCGAAACTCTTGACGAGTTCCGCTATAGAAAATGCTTCACAGCGTTCGCCCAAACGGTTAACAGGAATTCACCCAATGATTCCTGACTAACTGCTTAGCCTTTTTGTAAGGATGTTTGCACGGGGACGTCTCCTTGGTAGCGAAACCAAGTCGCACATTCAAACGATATAATCGTGGTCACTACCCGAAGGTCAAACCATGGCTACCGAAATTAAACAAACCGAGAACGCTCCGAAATCTGGTGTGGCCAAGAAGGCAGGGCTCTTTTTGCTTGTGGCCGTGATCGTAATCGTTGCCTACACCCAATTTGGCGACCTGCTGAGTCTCGAAAATCTTGCCAAGCAAGAAACTCAGCTGCGCACCTTTCAAGCCGATCATCCGGTTTTGGTCTACGGAGCCGCGTTCTTGGTCTATGTCGTCCTTACGGGGCTGTCGCTGCCTGGCGCGGCCGTGTTAACGCTCGTTTACGGTTGGTACTTCGGTCTTGTTCGTGGGTTGGTGCTGGTCAGTTTCGCATCGACCGCCGGCGCAACAATGGCATTTTTGCTCAGCCGCTTTCTGTTTCGCGACGCCATCCAAAACCGTTTCGGCGAGCGGTTAAAGAATTTCAACGAATCGCTTGAAAAGGAAGGTCCGTTCTTTTTGTTCACGTTGCGGCTGATCCCTGCGGTCCCGTTTTTTGTGATCAATGCCGTGATGGGACTGACGCCGATTCGCACTCGCACGTTTTGGTGGGTCAGCCAACTCGGGATGCTGGCGGGAACCGCCGTCTACGTTTATGCGGGCTCAAGCGTTCCCGACCTGAAAACGCTGGCGGATGACGGGATTGGTGCGGTATTTTCACCACGTCAACTCGGCCAGATCGCCAGCGCATTTGTGCTGCTCGGGCTCTTTCCGCTGATCGTTCGTTTTACGATGAAGTTTGTTCAGCGAAAGCGAATACAACCCGCATGACGTCAGTTTGATATGTTGAGGACAACCGAACACGATAACGCGATGGTTGTATACGACGCACAGTAACGTCCGTTTCTCGCTGTTGGTCTGTTTTGGGTTGTTCATCCTTTCACACTGAGAATCCTCATGACTGATTTCTTTACGCGAAGTTTGATTGTCCACGAGCAACTGCGTGGCAAGATCGGGATGCATTCGCGGATGCCGGTAAAGACGGCCGACGATTTGTCGATCGCGTACACGCCTGGGGTTGCACGACCCTGTGAAGTGATCGCAAAAGATCCTGCTCGCGCTTGGGACTTGACTATCAAAAACAACTGCGTTGCAATCGTCAGTGACGGATCAGCGGTGCTGGGGTTGGGCAACATCGGTGCCCATGCGGCCATCCCGGTGATGGAGGGCAAGGCGCTGTTGTTTCGCGAGTTTGCTGGAATCGATGCATGGCCCATCTGCCTGGATACCCAAGACACTCAAGAGATCATCGATACGGTGCGCCGGATTGCCCCCGTTTTCGGAGGCATCAATCTCGAAGACATCGCGGCGCCAAAGTGCTTCGAGGTCGAAAACCAATTGCAAGACTTGGGCATCCCCGTATTCCATGACGATCAACATGGCACTGCGATTGTGCTGTTAGCCGCGTTGATCAATGCGGCGAAAGTGATTGATCGCAAACTGACCGACATGCGAGTGGTGATCAATGGTGCCGGTGCGGCAGGTACCGCGATCGCCCGACTGCTGCGCTGCGTAGGGCATGATCCCAGCGTCTGCCAAGCGGTTCTCGACGTCATCGTTTGTGATTCACGCGGCGCAATTCATCGGGACCGTGAAGGGTTGTCGCCCGAGAAAATGCAGCTCTTGGCGTATACGAATCGTGACAATCGACAAGGAAGTTTGCAGGATGTGTTGGTGGACGCGGATGTCTTTATTGGTGTCAGCAAGGGAAACCTGCTGAAACCAAGTCATGTCAAATCGATGTCCAAGCAACCGATCATTCTAGCAATGGCGAATCCGATTCCCGAGATCATGCCGGTCGACGCGATCGCCGCTGGGGCAGCGATCGTTGGAACCGGTCGCAGTGATTTTCCAAATCAAGTGAATAACGTGCTGGCCTTTCCCGGCATCTTTCGCGGTGCACTTGATAGCCGCAGCAAGCGAATCAGCGAAGAAATGAAAATCGCCGCCGCTCATGCGTTGGCAGCCTGTGTGCATGAGCCCACTGCCGAAATGATTTTGCCCAATCCGCTCGACCAAACCGTCGCACCCAGTGTCGCAGCGGCCGTCTGCCAAGTGAAATTGACCGAAGAGGAGCAGTAAAAAAAAGGCCAGGAAACGGCCGCGATCACCGATCAAGCAAACCGCCAACAAACGTGCGAGAAACTGTACTTGCGTAAATGTCTGTTTGAACATATAAGTGGTGGATGTCAGCATCGAAAAACAAAAGCAAATCGGGTTTAGCCGGCGAAATTGGAAAGCAAAATCCATTTGAACTTCCCGAACAGGAAGCGTTTTTGAATATTGCTCGCACATACACATTGCTATCGGCTCAATATGCGAAACTGTTTAAAAAGCATGGTCTTAGCGAATCGCAATTCAACGTGTTGCGGATTCTTCGTGGTCATGCAACGCCGGTTTCGGTCTACCAAATTGCCAAAGAGATGATATCGCCACATCCTGATATGCCTCGATTGATCGAGCGGATGCAAGCAGTGGAACTCGTGACAAAGCAACGTTGTGAAAACGATCGACGAGTCGTTTGGGTCAATTTGACGAAACAAGGCAAATCGCTTTTGAAGCAACTTGACCAACCATTGCTCGAACTGCACCAATCGCAACTTGGCCATATGACTGCAAAACAATTAGCCGACCTCAGTTCATTGCTGTGGATGGCACGGCATCCGAAAGGGTAGCCTTTTTTTGAAAATGAATTATATCTGTTGCGACATGTAAATTGTGTTTCGGGCCATTGTTGGCTCAACCGTGCAGGCACTCCAGTGAAGAGTGGCGTTTTAAATTTCAGCGTCACCGTGACGCTGTCAATTTTGGGTAACTTGAAAGGAAAATGTGAAATGAAACTGTATCAACTGATTCTGGCTGTGGCAGTACTGCTGGCGGCCTCACCAACGCGAAACGTCTCTGCAGCAGACTACGTGCTCGATGACCAGCACACTTCGGTGGTCTTTACGACAAGCCACTTTGGTTTTAGTTACACCTACGGGATGTTTGGCAAGTACACGGGGCAGTTCTCTGTGGATATGCAGAACCCAACCCAAGCGATTTTTCAGTTTACGATTGATGCCGCTAGTTTGGATACGAAGTCCGAGAAACGCGATCAGCACCTTCGCGGCCCCGACTTCTTTAACGTTAAACAGTTTCCGGAGATTACGTTTGTGTCTCGTTCGGTCGAAGCCAGTGCGGATGGAAAAACACTTAATATCACCGGTGACTTGACGCTGCATGGTCAAACGAAATCGATCGTGTTACCGTTGACATACTTAGGAGCCGGCAAAGGGCCTTACGGAAACGATCGAATCGGCTTCATGGGCCGGACGAAAGTCAAGCGTTCCGAATTTGGAATGGGGGCAATGGCCCCTCAGATCGGTGACGACGTGACTTTGCTGATCAGTTTTGAAGGTCTGCAGCAGTGACCCTGTTTTCGCTTGCGGTCGCGATGATGATCGCGTTGGTGATCGGTCTTCTGATGGGACGACTGTTGGCGAAGTTTCGTGCAGGAGATGCGGTGGCCGTCGCGGTCGCGGCGGCGGTGGGGCTTGTTGTACTGCATGCCTCCGATGGGATGGATGTGCTGCGTGTTGTGCGGCCCCGCTCGGCGATGGATTGGTTGCCAGCGTTTTGTTTGGTGGCTGCAGCCATCGTCCGACTGTCCAATCGTCGTTACCGCATTCCGCTGGCAACGGGCTTAGCGATCCTGATACCGATTCGATTGCTGTGGGGCAGCGCCTACTTTCGTGCTGATCAACTCGATGGGGCGACAATGATATCAATTGCGGTTTGGATGGCCGCATTCGCAGTTGTCATGTTCGTCCCCTATCGCCAGCAGCCCGGGCGTTTCACATGGGATGTCGCCGCGTGGGCGATCGCCGTAGTGCTGGTGGCAATGACGGTGACGATGTCGGGCAGTTTGACGTACGGAGCCTCCGTGGGGGTCGTTGGGATATCGATCTTAGCTGTATTGATTTCCACAGCGAATGTACCGACTGTCGCTGCGGTTCCATTGGTGGCGCTGGTTGGAATTTCGGCGGCCTACTCCGAATTGCCACTGGGTGTTGCCACCGCTTTGCTGATCGGCATTTGCGGACTGTGCTTGTTGCGTATCGAGTCGGTATCCAAGTGGACGACGATGTTGCGAGTCGGTTCGATGGCGACCTTGTTGCTGGGCAGCTCGTTAACGGTTGCTCAGTTTGCGGACGAGATTTCGTCGACTCAAACCGAATCGGGCGGTTATGGCAATCTAACGCCAAACGCCACAACCGGCGAAGCGAACACAGGTGAAGCGAACACAGTTGAAGCGAATAGCGGCGGACCGCTGGCGATGCCGCCTGTGCCCGAGGATTCACCGATCGAATCGTCCAGTTCTCCAGAAGTGGTCGATCCGCTGGATCCGTTCGGTGGCATTGGGTTGGATTCGAACCTGCCCTAATCGATTGGCCAGCAAACCAAGAACGCCTCGCAAGATAAAGGTCTCGCGAGGCGTGTTGTCACTTTAAAACAGAATTCTGCTTTAGCAAATTACGGTGACTCGACCGTCATCGCCATCACCACCGGAGCGGATCTGTCGGGGCCTTTGACCAGTTCGATCGTCGAGATCGGTTCGGCCCGTTTGGGATAAACCGCGAGATAGCGAATCTGGCGTCCTGACAAATCAAACGCGAACTCCGATTCTGGCACATCCACGCGTCGAATGTAATCGGCGAAATGAACTCCGTTACGCAGTTCGTGGTCTTCGCTTTGTCCGTCCGCGTAGTGGATTCGCACAATCATGCTGACCGTTTTCGCGTCACTAAACGGGAAGCCCCAACCGGAAACCCCGCTTAGCAGATGGATCGCTTTGGCCGGTCCATTCAGAGGCAACGTCACGGACTTTGGCATTTTCGTAACGATCGGACTGTGGTTGCTGTTCAGCACAACCACGTTGGGCACGCTACCATTGCGAGGATCGATCAATTGGAACGGGACCCCTTTGAACGTCTGGGGGGACCAATCACTAAAGGCAAGCCGTTCGATCTCTCCATCGGGATTGATAAACAGCCCACGGTCACTTGCCGCGGACGCAACCTTGCTGAGATCCATCGCGATGTTTTTGCCACGTTGGGTCAAGAACTCGAGTAAATCGGTGAGCTCTTCGGGCTTGATCGACTTTTCGAATCCCTCGGGCATAATCGATTTTTGTGACGCCACCAGTTCTTCAATGTCTTCACGCAATACGGCGTGCTTTTTACCTTCGGTGTCAAACAACTCAATCGCGGTCTTCGACTCCGAAGCTAACATCCCGTTCAGGACGAGACCGTCGAGCGTCAGCACGGTGTAAACACGAAAGTTGCCTTCGACGTTTCGGCTCGGGTCAAGAATATGCGTTAGCAACTCTTCTTTGGGATGAACGGCCATGCCGGTCAAGTCGGGCCCGACGGCGGAACCTTCGCCGCTGTGAACGTGGCATTTTCCGCAGTGAACTTTGAACACCTCTTTGCCCTTGCTCGCGTCACCTTTCGTGTGCGCCACGAACGACAACTCGTCGAGCACCTTTTGTCGGTCGGCACTCGGAAGCGATCCACCACTCTCGAGCAGCTTCTTGGCTTCTTCGCGAATCGATTTGTTGGGGTGCGATGCAAGTGATTGCTTCTGATCCAAAGCAAGATCGTTCAGCGAGGCTTCGCCTTTCTTTGCCGCTTCCAACAGTGATTTCGTGGAACCGGGACGCTTCAGTAGAAGAGTCATGCTTGCCAGTCGAACCGATGGCGTCATCGTGGCGAGTCGATCAATCAATTGAGGCCCCAGCGATTCCGAACTGCTTTGTTCGAGTGCATCGATAATGCCGTTGGCAAGTGCGGGAGGCGTTCTCGGATTCAATTGATCCAATAG
>CAXBHV010000004.1:0-28796 GCA_963974855.1 uncultured Rhodopirellula sp.
GAGGGATACAATAAGATCAAAGCGGAAATTCATCGACTTGAAAATGTCGAGATGCCATTGATCACGGAAAAGATTGCCGAAGCACGCGCCGAAGGTGACTTGAAAGAGAACGCCGAATACCACGCCCAACGTGAAAACCAAGGGATGGTGATGGCAAAGGTCAACGAATTGAAGGACAAGATCGCGCGAGCTTCGATCGTCGATATCTCGCAGTTGCCTAAGGACGAAGTGGTCTTCGGTTGCAAGGTTACCGTCGAAGACCTGGCCTATGGTGACGAAGAGGTATTCACGTTGGTGGGTGCCGGTGATGAAGACTACGACTCGGGCAAAATCTTGGTAACAAGTCCATTTGGCCAAGGTTTGATCGGCAAAAAGGTTGGCCAGACCGCAGAGATCGAAGCCCCTGCTGGCAAGCTGAAATTCAAGATTCTGAAAATCGAATTGGTTCTGTAGTTCGCATTTCGCTCGATAGCTCCGTGCGAACACTCTAAATTGGCAAAGCCCCATGTCCGCCTCTGATCCGTCTGGCGAAAGTCCATCGGACCCTAAAGTCGCCGCTGCTGAACCTGCGGACGAGCAGGGGCCTGGATGGATGCCCGCAATTTTGGCAGCCACGTTACTGATGGGGATGGCGGGCTTTGTCTTTTGCGGTGTCTCGACCTGGTTCTTGTTTCAAAAACGAGGCGAGCTGGCGGTGCGCACTATCCATGGCAGTTACATTCCGGATATTGAACAGAGCCGACTGTCACCCACTCAAAAACAGCTGATCGTCAAACAACTTGAGACGTTTGCCGAGGCTGTTGAACGCGAAGAGTATGAAAACTGGCAAGCCTCTGGTGTGATGCAGCGTTTGCAGCGATTGCCTGTGCTGCAGTGGGGGGAATTGGCGGCCGTTGAATCGTTTGTGCAGCAACAAGATGACGGTGACACCGAAGAATCGCTGAAACAAATCTCGCGACTCCGCCGTGCTACGGAATTAGACAAAGCGACTTCGTTCGATTTCGAGGATGTCCTGTCCCCGGTTCACGAACCGGCCGACAACTCATTGGGCCGGCAATTAATGCAGCCACTCACCAATGCAGCGGTCAACGAAGTGATCGTGCGAGCAAAATTGGTTGCCGATCGGAGTGAAGTTCCCGATGAGATGTTTACCGACATCGCCCTCGATGCGATCGTGAAGGAACAGATCAACGCGGGCATCGCCGAAGGTGGATTCTAGAGAAACGGCATTGTTTGCGCTGCAACCTCCCTGCCGGCAAATTGCCCGAACGTGAGTCAGCGGGTCAGTAAATTCACTTGCATTACCTTCGAGTACGGCAGCTCTAATGCGTTGCGACGGACCGTCGGAACAATTTCCAACGTAGCGGATCTCGTAAAGAGTTTCGACCTGTGCTGTGATTCACGAAAGTCTTGACGACTTCCGCTACAGGTGTTCCCGTCACTTAATGGTCCGGCGGTCCTTTGTGCCCCTTTCCAAAGCTTCCGATGCCTCTACAGTAACCGGTTAGCTGCTCGGGCATCAAAGGAAAGGGAACACGGTTTTGTCATCTCGCAAAGTGGTTGTCGTTGGCGCTGGACCCGGCGGCCTTGCTGCTGCGATGCAATTGGCTTACGCGGGATGTGAGGTCACCGTGCTGGAGCGGCGTGGGGCAGTCGGAGGCCGCACCTCCTCGATCGAAGCCGACGGATTTCGCTTTGATTGTGGGCCGACCTTCTTTCTGTACCCTCGCGTGCTCTCGGAAATCTTTCGCAGCGTCGGCTACGACTTGATGGAAGAAGTGCCGATGACTCGGTTGCAGACGCAGTACCGATTGACGTTTGGCAAGGGCGGCCAGCTTGATTGCAGCAGCAACATCGATGCAATGGATCGTCAGATTGCTGAGTTGAGCCCTGTCGATGTCGGATCCTTTCGTCGTTTTTTGGATGACAATCGCGTCAAGCTCGAGAAGTTCCGCCCCATTCTCGAATCGCCCTTTCGCTCGCCACTGGATTTATTTCGACCCTCAGTGTTGTCGGCCGTCCCTTATTTGAATCCTCAGCGATCGCTTGCGTCTGAGTTGCAACGATACTTTGTCGATCCGCGACTGGTGATCGCGTTTGGATTCCAAGCTAAATATCTCGGCATGTCACCATTTCAATGCCCGAGTCTATTCAGCATTTTGTCGTTTTTGGAATATGAATATGGCGTCTGGCATCCGGCTGGCGGATGCAATCAGGTTAGTCAGCGGATGGCGGATGTCGCTCGCTCGCTTGGTGTGAAGATCCAGCTTGACGAACCGGTCGAATCGATCGAATTGGAAGGTCGTCGCTTGAGGGCGGTGCACACATCGCGAGATCGTTATGATGCCGATTCGTTTGTCATTAACGCTGATTTCGCGGACTGGATGACTCGCCATGTGCCAACCGAACTTCGGCGACGATGGAATGACAACGCGATCGAAAAGAAGAAGTTTTCGTGCAGCACATTTATGTTGTACCTCGGAATCGAAGGTTGTTACGAAAATCTTCCCCATCACAACATTCACATCAGTCACGATTACGAGCAAAATTTGAAGGAGATCGAAACCACTCACTTGCTCAGTAATGATCCATCGTTTTATGTCCAGAACGCCTCGGTGACGGATCCGTCGCTGGCGCCACCGGGATGCAGCACTCTGTACGTGTTGGTACCAGTGACCCATCAACATGAAAACGTCGATTGGGCAATTCAGGGGGACGCGTTTCGTGATCGGACGCTCGACCGCATGGCTCAAATTGGTTGTGGTGATGTGCGAGAGAGGATCCGTTTTGAGCACCGAATCACTCCCGACGATTGGCAAAACGACTACAACGTTTATCGCGGAGCCACGTTTAATTTATCGCACAACCTTGGCCAAATGCTGCATCGACGTCCCGGCAATCGTTTCGAAGATCTCGAGGGCGTTTATCTGGTCGGTGGTGGAACGCACCCCGGCAGCGGATTGCCGGTGATCTATGAATCGAGCCGGATTACCAGTCGATTGCTGCTAAAAGACCTTGGAGTCGATGCTGGCTTTATCGACAACCACGCGGCGGAAACCATTGTTTGACTCGCGTCAAATATTTTCTGGCGATTGGCCGAATCCCCGGCTACGCTGACGCGATCGATTCATGTTGATTTGCGAGGCATCGCTCGGATAGCCACTGCCGGTCATCTTCGCTATCTCGGACCCAGCGGGTAACGAGGTCAGCCCATTTCACGGGCAAATGGAGCCGTTTCCATGTGGCATGCGAAGCTGCGGAGATTGATTCGTAGAGTTCGGGGGTGGTCAACACTTGCTCAATGCAGGCTGCCATTTCCACTGCATTTTTCTGCGGAAAGATCATCGCATTTTCGCGATGCTGCAAATGACTGGTGAACATCGGGTGATCCGATGCAATCGTTGGTGTGCAAGCTCGCAAGGCATGATGGATCACCAGCGGGAATCCTTCGGGGTAATCATGTTGGCTTGGCACGATGACCAGATCGCACACGTTCATCAATGGCTCAATGGTATCACTTGGTGTTAGCCCCAGCAGTTCAACGCTTTCGCGAACCCCATGCTGGGTGCAGTGGTCGCGTGCAAAGTTTGCAGTGTCGGGCCCAACCAATTTCAGCTTCACATTGAATGATCTTGCCTTCAAAATCGCGATCGCCTCGATCATCTCCGCCACTCCTTTACCGGCCGAAACTGTGCCGACGTAGCACATCGTAAAGTAGTCGCGGTTATGGGGGCATTGCTTTGCCGTGAACGTGCCGGGGTCGGAATCGATCAAGTAATCCCAGGGGATGATCTTGCCAGATTTGACGCCAAGTCGCGCGAGTTCACGAGATGAATTGATGCCGTAGCTGCCCACCCAGCGAAAATTGTCTTGGTTCAGCGCTCGTGCCGTTCGCCGCGTCTTGGCCTCGCGAACGATATTCCGTGGGAATCCACATTTTTCGCGAGCCAGCGTGTTCGCAAACGTGGTGATTGCCGGAATTCGCTGTTTGGCAACCCAGCGAAGCACGGTTTGGTCAATGGGATGCTGTGCCAAATGAGTCGGTGCGTGTCGCGAGATCAACTCGATCATCGTGTGGGAGTCCGCACCCCTGGCAAGCCCTGCGCCGATCGCGCGTACTCCGTTGGGCAGCACTTCGTCGTACGGTTCGTCGGTCATCGAAGTTAAGACCGCGAACTCGTCAACCATCTTGCTCAGCGCAGCATACGAATCCATCGAATATCGCTGCGCGTAATAAGTCTCAAGACCACCGGAGGCAAGTCGCTGATAAGTCTCGCGTACGTCCCCGGCGTGGTGTACATATAGAAGACGCAATTTGCTTGCTCCATCGAGTGATTCAAAATGAGACGGAAAGCAAATGCCGTATGGCGACGACCATTGCGTCACGTTTCAGTGCAACTGCAAGATCAAACAGGCGACCGCTCGGCTTACTGTTTCCAGCCATCAAAACGTTTCAGAGCATCGACCACACTTGCCGCATGTTGCAACGACAAACCCGTGTAGAAGGGAATGCGAAGCAGCCGGTCGCCCGCCCGCTCTGTGATTGGAAATTCGCCACGCTTATATCCGTAGCTTTGCCCCATCGCCGAAGTGTGCAGCGGTTGATAATGAAACGCCGCGTTGATTCCATAGTTTCCCAGATGATCGGTCAACTGTATCTGGAGGTCCAGCGACGGAACCATCATCCAAAACAAGTGATATGCGGACTCGCAGTCCGCGGGAATCGTTGGCAATCGCACTTCGTGTTCAACTGCCCATGCTGATAACTCCGTCATGTAAAATTCGTGCAATTCACGTCGATGCCGCTGAACAAATTCGTGTTCGCGAAGTTGCACCCAAAGATGAGCGGCGAGGATATCCGACGGCAAATAGCTCGACCCTTTGTCGCACCATGTATAACGGTCGACTTGCCCACGCAGAAACATAGCGCGGTTGGTCCCTTTTTCACGAATGATTTCTGCACGTTCGGCGAATTCAGGTTCATTGATCAGCAACGCCCCCCCTTCGCCACACGAGTAGTTTTTGGTTTGATGGAAACTCGCCGCCCCAAACCGACCGATCGTGCCAATGGCCTGGCCACGGGAGTAGCCAAAGATTGCGTGAGCGGCAATCGCATTGATCGTTGCCATGTCGCACGCCACCCCAGCGTAATGGACAACGACGATCGCTCGTGTTCGCGAAGTCACCAATGCTTCGATCGATGTCTCGTCAATATTCAGAGTGTCGCTGCGAACATCGCAAAATACGGGCCGAGCCCCAAGATTGGTGAACGCATTCGCGGTAGAGACGAATGTGAACGAAGGCATGATGACTTCGTCGCCCGGCTGTAAATCGAGCAGCATCGCGGACATTTCAAGCGCCGACGTGCATGATGTCGTCAATAACACCCGCTCACATTTCAACGTTTCTTCCAGCAGCCGATGGCACTTTCGCGTGAACGGACCATCCCCGCAATGTTGGCCCGACCACAAAACTTTTGCGATCATCTCGATCTCGTCGCCAAACACGTAAGGCCGGCAAATCTCGATCCGTTCGCTTTGGCTCGTCGGCTGAGTTGTTTCGCAAAGATGACTGACGTTGGCGTCCTGGTCGCTCAGAACACGAGTCGACGGCGATGGCGAAACGGCTTGCGATACTGAGGGATCATGCCATGGGAGGGGCTCGCTGTCGTGCTCTGTGTGCATGATAAAAACACTACCGATCCATGAATACACGGTGAATCATCAATGTCTGTCATTGTCTAGCGCAAGTAGAGCCTACCAAAGTAAAGCGTAATTTTTGGGGGTTCCAAGAAAGCGTACTTACCAGGCTCTGCTGGGGGGGTATTGTAAGGCGTGTCGCCGAGCGTCTGCAACAAGCGAATTGCCGCAGCGAAAAAAATGTTGATTTTCGCTTGCTGTTATCGCCTGCACGTTGCAGAAGAATCTTTTCCCGAGCAACGGCACCCTGCAGCCCCATCGGGTAACGCGGTGAAGTATTTTTCCTTATAGGGTTTGTGCTAATTTAGCGTAGCGGAAGTCGTCAAAACTTTCGTTCCATGGTGTATGCCCCCGAATCTCTCGCGCGAGTTCCGCTACGAAATGCTTCACAGCGTTCCCCATCGGGCTTACAAGACTTTGGTCGTTTTTTTGGAGGCTTCGCGAATCATTCGCAAAATCAAGTCGTCGACGGTAATGCCATCTGCCTCGGCTGCAAAAGTCGGTACGACGCGATGACGCAGCACCGGAAGTGCAAGAGCCTGCACATCTTCGATGGCTACACTAGGGCGTCCGTGCAGCAGGGCACGCGCTTTGGACGCTAGCACTAATTGTTGGCTGGCACGTGGACCAGGCCCCCACTGAATCAATTCTTTGGCCCAGATTGCACAATTTTCGTCTTGTGGGCGGATCGTTCGCACGGCATCTAGAACCCAATCTTTGACATGGGGCGGCAGCGGCACGTTGCGGACCGTACTTTGAAATTGAACGATGTCTTCACCTGTGATCACCGGCTCGACCACACCTTTGAACGTTGACGTCGTGCGGTCCACGATCTCCGATTCTTCTTCGCGACTGGGGTAGCCCACCACGACATGGAACAAAAATCGATCGCGCTGAGCCTCGGGCAGCGGATAGGTTCCCTCCTGTTCGATTGGGTTTTGCGTTGCCAAGACAAAAAACGGCTCATTCAGCCGATAAGTGGTGCCCGCCGCAGTGACCTCGTGTTCCTGCATCGCTTCGAGCAACGCCGCTTGCGTTTTGGGAGGCGTCCGGTTGATTTCGTCCGCCAACAACATCTGAGTAAAGATCGGGCCTCGTTCGAACTTAAACTCGCGACGTCCCGTGGCCGGGTCTTCCTGGATAATTTCGGTACCGGTGATGTCGCCAGGCATCAAATCGGGTGTGAACTGGATTCGCCGGAACGCCAATTCCATCGACTGAGCCAACGTGCGAATCATCAACGTTTTAGCGAGTCCCGGAACGCCTTCGAGCAAGCAGTGACCGCGAGCAAGAATGGCAATCAATAACTGCTCAATCACCTCGTCTTGTCCGACGACAATCCGGGCGACTTGTTCACGCACTTGGTTGCAAGCATGGACCAGCCGAGTGGTGGCGGCTGCGTCGTTTGAAGGCTCAATCGGAGGGGGTTGGACCAAGGTAAGTTTCCTTCCAAAGCGGATGAGGCGGCGGGGCAGACGGCAGAGCGTCCGGGCCTTATTGTAGTCCATTCGCGAAGCGGATTGCCACGCAACAAGATCGCATTTTCAGGATTCGCTAGCTTCCCAGGACTTCTGAGTACTTTTGCAATCCCAGCGACGTTTCTCTGCGGACGGTAGGTTCTCGCAGCGGTTTCAATTTGATTAGATTTTCCTATCATGGGAACTACGGCGGCGACGCCTCTGCCTTCGAGCCTTTTTAGGATTCTTTTCTCCCACGTGATTTTTTATGGCTTCTCTGTTCGTGGTCCGAGGACGTGATCAAGGAAAACACTTCCAATTGCAGGGAAGTGTGGTTCGAATCGGTCGCGATAAAACCAACACCATCCAGTTGTTGGATACCGAGGCGTCACGCGTCCATGCTGAGATCCAATTGGACAAGGTTGGCAGTTGCAGATTAGTCGACCTGGAAAGCAGCAATGGTACGCTGGTCAACGGAATTCCTAAACGACAACACGATTTGGCCAGCGGAGATCGGATTGAAATCGGAGCCTCGATGATGATCTTTACCGGCACGGGGCAACCCATTGCCGGTCGATCCGGAGCGATGGAGGCGGCACATGGTGTCGACATCGTTCTGCAGAGTCATCACAACGACGGTAGCCGAATCATTTCTTCGATCTCGCCTTCCTCGGGGACCTTTCATTCCAGATTGGATTCCGGAGCGATGGAAGGATTGGCAGCACCGAGATCGATCACTCCCTCGGCAACCGACGCGGATCGCTCACTCGAAGTGATGTACCTGACTGCCATCGCAGTGGGGCGAACCGACGATTTGAACCAAGTCCTCAACCGCATCTTGCGTCTGGTCTTCGATTGGATCGAAGCGGATCGCGGTTGCGTGATGCTGCGAGATAACGAATCAGGATTGTTTCAGCCGGCCGCCCGGTGCGACCGCCAGGAAACGCCGAAAACCAAGCATGGAAACCAGCGACGGATCGAAATTAGCCGCACCATGCTCGATTATGTGCTCGAGAAAAAAGAGGGAGTGCGAACGAGCGACGCGCGCGACGACATCCGTTTTGACTCCGCTGCCTCGATCGTCAGCGCTGGCGTACGCGAAGCTATTTGCGTTCCACTGCAAGGCCGTTATGACATCGTAGGTGCCCTGTACGTGGACACTTACACCGATCCAGGGCAAATGATGGCTCGCGATAACGCATCGCGATTTACTGACGATCACTTGCGGTTAATTACCGCAATCGGTCACCAAGCCGCGCTGGCGATCGAAGATACGTTCTACTACTCGGCACTCGTCCAAGGTGAACGTTTGGCCGCGATGGGGCAAACGATTGCCACGCTTTCTCATCACATCAAAAACATCTTGCAAGGTATTCGCGGAGGCAGCTATCTGATCGAAGCAGGTTTGGAACGCGATGATACCGATGCCGTGCGACGTGGGTGGCGGATCGTCGATCGCAACCAAGAACGCATTTCCAACTTGGTACTTGATATGTTGACGTTTTCGAAAGAACGCGAACCGCAATGTGTCGAAGCCGACTTGAATGAAACCGTCAGCGATGTGGTCGAGCTGATGCAGCCTCGAGCTCAGGAGATGAACGTGCATCTCGAATCCGAATTGTCATCCGAGATGCCCGACGCGTTCTTTGACTCCGATGCACTCCATCGCGCGATATTAAACCTTGTCACCAATGCAGTGGATGCCGCATCCGAGCACGCAAAAAAACAAAGTGAAGCGGCAGAGGAAAGTGGCGGCGAAATGACGTTTGCCGCCAACGTGAAAGTGATCACGTTGTACGATCCCGCCGAGGGCTGGATCGTGGACGTCGTCGATAATGGCCCCGGTGTGCCCGAAGAGGATCGACAAAAGATTTTTTCGTTATTTGAGTCCCGCAAAGGAGCCCGCGGCACAGGGCTAGGCTTGCCCGTGAGTGCAAAAATCATGCTCGAACATGGCGGTGATATTCAAGTCTTAACGCCGCAGATCGGAAAAGGCAGCTGTTTCCGTTTGCGGCTTCCCCCGCGTGGCACCGACGTCGGCGAACTCAGCCACCGTGATACGATGGCGTAGCGGAAGTCGTCAAGACTTTCGTAAGTCAGCGAACAGGTCGAAACTCTTGACGAGTTTCGCTACGTCAGTAAATGTTCCGACCATCCTAGCGGCACGACTCAATCGCCCGGACCACGGCATCGGGGGCGATGTCACCCACCAAGCCGACGCTGCCGATTCGCTCGGGTAAAATGAATCGCAATTTACCATGCGAAACCTTTTTATCTCGCTGCATGACGGGCAACATCGCGGCGACGTCGGCTTCAGTAAAGGTGGTTGGTAATCCACATGCAGACAGCAGATCGTTTTGTCGGCTCAACAAACTCGCGTCGCACATCCCCAAATCGACTGCCATGTTCGCGGCCATCTGCATTCCGATCGCAACCGCTTCGCCATGCAGCAGTTCGCCATAGCCTGCGGTCGCCTCGATTGCGTGGGCGAACGTATGACCGTAATTTAATATCGCTCGGCGACCACTGGTTTCGCGTTCGTCTTCACCCACCACACGCGCCTTGGATTTGCAGCTCTCGGCGATCGCATGCCGAACCGCTGCGTCATCGCGTGCGACAAGTTTCGCGGCGTTTGCCTCAAGCCAATCAAAGAATTCAGCATCGTCGATCACGCCATATTTGATCACTTCAGCTAGGCCGCTGATGTAGGCTCGCTCGGGCAAGGTGGACAACACATCGGTATCGATCAACACCAACGAGGGCTGCCAGAACGCTCCGATCATGTTTTTTGATGTCGGAAGATTGATCCCCGTCTTGCCACCCACGCTGCTATCAACCATGGCCAGCAGCGTAGTGGGAACCTGGATGAAACGAATTCCGCGAGTGAACGAAGCTGCGGCGAACCCGGCGAGATCTCCGATCACGCCGCCGCCGACGGCAATCAGCACGCTGCTGCGGTCGGTCGAGCAATCGAGCATCCATTGCCAAATTTCATTTAGCTGGGAAACCGATTTGCTTGTTTCGCCTGACGGAACCGAGAGAAAGCTGACGCGAACAGCCTTTCCGTGCTGTGTTTCCGCTGCCGCAAGCGACTGTGTCAATTGTTTAGCCCACGGATCTTCCACCGCCGCGTCGGCGATCACAATCGCGTGCGAGAGGTCCGGTAAGGTTGCCAGAATCGCTTGGCCAAATGTGTCAGTTTGCTGAGTGCCGATATTGATTTTGTAGCTGCGGTCGCCAAGCGGGACTTCGACAGAGAGCGTTGGATTGCGTTGGGAACCCGATGACATGAGCAGGACTCGAGGCGTAGGTGAGTGGGAGATTGAAATTCGTGTGAGGAAATCGGTGTCATTTGCCAGTAGCTTACAGTGCGATAAGCTTCCAGTCAGTTGAGCCGAGAGTGTATTTGCGTTTGATGACGCTGCCGGAAGCCTATCCCACGCACCCCCACCTCGCAAACCGACACCCCGCACACGAGACGATTTTTTGGAAACGGAAACCACTCACGCCGACAAGTACAACGATCCGCGTGCCCGCATCACGCGGCGGCGTACCAAAATCGAAAAGAGCACTGATTTTTGGGGACAAGAGACGATTACCGCGTTGCAACTTGGCGAGCGGTTCGAGATCATTCCGCTCGATGGCGGGCGGACCGAACCGATCAACTTGACTGCCATGCCGGGACTCGGTTTGCTGCGTCAAGCATTGTTGGAGGACCGCAATTACGAATGGGAAACCAAAGAAGATCGCCCCCTGTCGGAGCGGATCGAAAATCTGGATGGCAGCAACCGAATTCGATTCCGTTTGACCGATCCAAATGGAAAGCGGTTCGAGCAGGTCGAATTAGACTTGGATTTGACGAGCGGTTGGATTGGAGCCGGGGATGGTTCTAAGAGTGTCCGCGTTAATGCTCACACGCGGCCAAAGCTTAAGAATTTCCTGACCACGGTCATGCATGCCGAACAAAAACGCTACGACTTTCGCGAATAACTGCCAGTCGCGTCGATGAGAGGGCAGCGGCAATCGATTGGAAATTTGTCTGCCGATATTCCCCCGCACCTATGGCAGCGTGATAGGATAAGACTCGAATCTTTTCTGCTACCCTCCGCGAGGTTGATTCGATGTCCGCAGATCGCCGGGAACGATTGGCGCAAGTGGTTGAGCCACTGACAATGCTTGACGAATTTTCTTCCGATCAAGCAAAAGCAGTTTGCGAGCAAGCCAACCCCGCCTACGTCACTTCCACGTTGAAAGTGCTGGTTCGCGACGGGATTCTTCAGCAATTTATTGTCGATGACCAGCACCGGTTTCGCTGGTGTGCACCGGAGCAATTCCAGCCTAAAACGTGGATCGATCAGCAAATTCACGGCATGCAGGTTAGAGAAACGCCCGAGCAAGAGCGTCCTCGCGAGAAACTGCTCCGCAATGGAGCAGCTTCGCTTAGCAATGGCGATCTGCTGGCCATCTTGATTCGAGTTGGGGTGCGGAACGAGTCGGCGATTGCGGGTGGAAATCTACTGGGAAACCGCTTTGCTGCGCATTTGGAAAAATTGCCTCGTACTGATCGCGAGGAGCTTCGTGAAATCACCATGACGATCAATCGCGTCAGCTATGCGCAAATCATGGCCGGTATTGAATTGGGGCGTCGCGTGGCAGCGGCTCAAGCAAATCATCGACAAGATGAGATGAAAATCACCAGCACCGAGTCGGCAATCCAGTACTGTTCGAGTGAATTCGCTCGACTTGCGACCGACGCGGTCCAAGAGGAGTTTCATATCGTCACGCTCGATACAAAGCACAAGCCGATTCGCACGCATCAGATTACGATTGGCACGCTCGATGCCAGTTTGGTGCACCCACGCGAAGTGTTTCGACCGGCGATTCGCGATGCCGCTTCAGCGGTTTTGCTAGTACACAACCACCCCAGTGGCGATCCGACCCCAAGCCGCGAAGACATTCAAGTTACCGAGCGGTTGACCGACGCTGGCAAATTACTCGGCATTATCGTGTTGGATCATATCATCGTCGCCAGCCAGCGATGCTTGAGTATTCGCGAAGAAAGCTAACGAGCAACTGCACTTCGCTCGCTCAGGCAGAGGTTTCAGTACACAGTATATTTTTGAGAAAACTTGGCGTGAACACTTACTTTCTGTGGCAGCAACTTGTTTAATTAGACATCAGCGGGGGGGGCGGTTTCTATCCAGGATACTCTTAGCGAAAGCGAAGTTCTCAGTGGACGGACAATTTTACGCGACGGCAGAACAGACCAGCGGTGTTGAAACGGGTGGACATGGCTGTGGCTCAAGTCTCACTGCTGACCAAATGCGGCAATACGATAAAGATGGATTCCTGGTGCTGGATGATGTGATCGATGCGTCGGCGATTGCAGAGATACGCGCGGCGATCGCAAAGATGATCGCACAGTATTCATTGCCAAATGAAAATCTGTTTGATGCATGCATTCGTTTGAATCAAGAAGACGACAAAGCCCTTTACAACGTTTATCGCGTCAGCCATCAAACGGCGGCAATGAACCGTTTGCGAGAGCAGTGTCGACGAGTCGTCGAGCAGGTGATGCCCAAAGATTTTAATCGATGTCGATTCGCACATCATTTTTTGCATCCCTGATTCGACGCGACTGACGTGGGGATGGCACCAAGAGAGTACGTACGATGTTTTTGACGGGAACGGCGTCAACTTTTGCCTGCCGATCTTTGAGCGTGCAACGCGTGAAAACGGTTCGATGAGTGTGCTGCGTGGAAGCCACGCGATGGGCAAGTTACCGTTTGACAAGGTCAAAGAGCACGAGAACGGGGCGACAACTCTCGTGCCCAAACGAATCGAAGAATTTGAACGCAATTACGAAGAGGTTGTCTTCGAAGCGGACCCAGGCGCCGTGGTGATGTTCAATCGCCACCTGATTCATCGCTCGAACCAAAATCGATCGCCGCGACCACGGATCACCGCCGTGATCCGGTTCATGCAGATCGAATCGCTGCCCGAGTCGTTTGAGAAGCCATATTAAGAAGCCCTTTTCGGCCGGGGGCCAACGAAACGCTTGGCGAGTTTCGTTACGAGATATCGGGCTAAATGGCTGACGCGTTCGCTTAGCCGTTCCGGCCTTGGCGGCGACGTGCCGATTCCGTCAACAGAATCTTTCGCAGACGAATACTTTCCGGAGTCACTTCGACAAGCTCATCTTCTTCGATGTACTCAAGGGCCGCTTCAAGCGAAAGCACCTTCGAAGGCTTCAAGATAACGTTGTCGTCGCTGCCGGAGGCACGAACATTGGTCAACTTTTTCTCGCGACAAGGATTGACGATCATGTCGTTATCACGAGCGTTTTCGCCCACGATCATGCCTTCGTAGACTTCGATACCCGCCGGCACGATCAGCTCACTACGATCCTGCAACAAAAACATGGCGTGAGGCATCGTTTTGCCGCTGGTCATCGAAACCAGCACACCGTTGGCTCGCTTGGGTAGCTCGCCTTCGATTGGGCGATAGCTCTCAAAGCGATGGTGGATGATCGCGGTTCCGCGAGTCGCATTGAGCAGTCGCGTACGCAATCCAATCAATCCACGCGATGGGATCAAGAAACGTAGCAAGCTGTACTCGCCTCGTTGCGCGAGTTCTTCGAGTGTGCCGCGGCGATTCCCAACCAACTCCATCACAGGACCCATCGCCTCGGTGGGAACTTCCACGCGAAGCGTTTCGAACGGCTCGTGCTTCTTGCCGTTGATTTCTTTGAAAATGACGCGTGGTTTGCCAACGCTTAGCTCAAAGCCTTCGCGGCGCATCGTTTCGATCAAGATCGCCAAGTGCAATACGCCTCGCCCTTTAACGGCGTAGGCTTCGGTGCCTTCGACCATCTCAACACGAAGAGCCACGTTACGTTCGAGCTCTTTTTCGAGCCGAGATTTCAGTTGACGTGTGGTAACGTACTTGCCTTCGCGACCAACCATCGGCGATGAATTGACGCTGAAAACCATTTCCAGTGTCGGTTCGTCGACGGTCAATCGTGGCAGCGCGTTATTGGCGTCTACTGCCGAGATCGTATCGCCAATCTCGATGGAGCCGAGTCCCTCGATCGCGACAATGTCGCCCGCTTCGACCGATTCAGCGGGAACGCGTCCCAGTTTGTCGAAGATGAACAATCCTCCGACCTTCTGCTTGCTAATGCCACTTTTTTGGTGCAAGTCGATCGTTTGTCCCGCTTCGATTTTTCCAGCTGCGATTCGGCCTACCGCGATCCGGCCCACATACTCGCTCCAATCCAGCGTGGTGACCATCATCTGAAGCGGGGCTTCGTTTTCGACTTCAGGCCCAGGCAACGAATCAACCAACAGGTCCAACAGCGGACGCATGTCGGTGGTCGGCACTTCAGGGTCGTGGGTTGCATACCCCTCTTTGGAGCTTGCGTAGACGTAGGATGCCGCGTCGAGTTGCTCTTCACCACCAAGTTCGGCCAGTAATTCGAGCGCCTCGTCGAGTGCTTCGTGGGGGCGTCCGTCGGGGCGATCAACTTTGTTGACCACGACGATCGGGCGAACCCCGGCTTGCAGTGCCTTTTCAAGCACAAATCGGGTTTGAGGCATGGGGCCTTCGGCCGCGTCGACCAACACGAGAGCTCCGTCGGCCATCTTCACAACGCGTTCCACTTCGCCGCCAAAGTCCGCGTGACCTGGGGTGTCGATCAAATTGATCTTCACGCCGCGGTAGTGAATCGCAATGTTCTTGGAAAGAATCGTGATCCCGCGTTCACGCTCGAGATCGTTCGAGTCGAGAATTCGCTCGCCTTTCAGCTCGGTATCGCGATATTGACCGCTTTGCCGCAACAGACAGTCAACAAGAGTCGTTTTGCCATGGTCAACGTGGGCGATAATCACCACGTTGCGGATATCGTTTCGGCGCAAGGGATTAGTCTTCGTGCTTTGTGAGGAGGGAGCGGACGCTAGTTCGCTGTCGTTTTGGGCGAGAGACGCAGATGTCATTGTGGAAGTCAGTTTTGTGGGAAGAGGAGATCCGTGCGAAACGCTCGCGACCGTGGAATGGATAATCACGCCCGCCTGAGAAAATACAACGACCATGGACGTTCATTTACGCCAAGTGGACGGGTCGTAGGTTGCGCAATCGAGCTCTTGTCCCCTATCAAACCCGATAACAGGGTGCCACGTCGAGTCGTAAGTTTTTTGGCTCCCCAGATCGCCCCCTTGGGGCGATCTACGGGAAGAGCATGCGACGTTGTGTCAATCCGCCCGACTTCTCGCGGCAACTCGAAAGTATGCCGTTGCCAGTTTTCGCTTGCTATGCCATATTCAAGGCCGCAAAAGTTCTGCCAATTCCCATTGGTGGGTCTGCCTGCTCGAATTGACGCTGTAGCACGACGCTCCGCACCGATCACGCTCGCCACTGAAATCAATTTCAAACGCGAGCGTTGTCTCGAGTCTACTTTGTGAAATATTTCACAAGCTGTGCGATCTAAGTTTTGTTGGCGGCATTTTTAGCAAATTGAGTTCACGCGTGTCCCCTGGTACAGGCCGCCCGTTCAGCGGCTGGCTTACCGATTCGGCTGCTGATGTCTCAATAGGTAGCCCTATCTGTTTGGGGCTGGTTCGTCATTCGTCTTCCGCACCTCAAAAACAATGACAACGATCAAACAAGGTTTGGACCTGCCCATCACGGGCGCTCCGGAGCAACGCATCGCCGTTGCCAAGCACGTTCGCCACGTTGCGCTTATCGGTGACGACTATGTGGGGATGAAACCCACGATGTTGGTTGGCGAAGGTGACACGGTTCGCCAGGGTCAGCCCGTTTTTGAAGACAAAAAGACACCGGGCGTGTTGTTTGTCGCTCCGGCATCGGGAAAAGTGGTTGAGATCAACCGCGGCGCCAAACGAAAGTTCGAATCACTCGTGATCGAAGTCGACGGCGACGACCGCGTGGAATACGAAGGGGTTCGCGGTGCCGATCCTGCGGCGCTGGGGCGTGACGGCGTCGAAAAGCATCTGATCGCAAGCGGGTTGTGGACGGCGTTTCGCACACGTCCCTTCGGTAAAGTGCCTGTCCCCGGTACCTCGCCCAGTTCGATTTTCGTCCAAGCGATCGACACCAATCCGCTGGCGGCCGACCCTGTCGTAGCGATGGCAAATCGCAAAGAACAGTTTTCGCTCGGCTTGGTTGCAATCAAGCAACTGACCGCAGGCAAAGTGTTTGTTTGCAAGAGCGAAGGGGCACAGATCCCCGGAGCCTCGACCAACGGCGTGCAAATCGAGAGCTTTGCCGGCCCGCATCCTGCCGGACTGGTGGGAACCCACATTCATTTCCTCGATCCCGTCGGCCCCACAAAGACGGTTTGGTACATCAATTATCAAGACGTTTGTGCCATCGGTTCGCTGTTGCAAACCGGAACTTTGGACACCCAACGTGTGATTTCGCTTGGCGGTCCTTTGGTGAAACAACCTCGCTTGCTCGAAACCCGTTTAGGTGTCGACGTTGCCGAGTTGGTCGAGGGCGAGACTCAAGACGGCGTCGAGCAACGTGTCGTTTCAGGCTCGGTGCTCAGCGGCCGAATCGCAGCGGGACGAGTCCGTTTCTTAGGACGTTATCACAATCAAGTTTCCGTGTTGGCCGAAGGCCATCAGCGTGAATTCCTGGGCTGGCAAGGCCCCGGGTTTGACAAGTACTCGGTCTCGCGAGTTTATGCGTCGGCGGGAATGCCGGGCAAAAAGTTCGCCATGACCACGACCACCCATGGCAGCGAACGAGCCATGGTGCCACTGGGCACTTACGAGCAAGTCATGCCGCTTGATATTTTGCCAACCCAACTTCTGCGTTCGCTGATCTATCGCGATACGGATGAGGCACAGCAATTGGGTGCTCTGGAGCTCGAAGAGGAAGATCTGGCTCTCTGCACATTTGTTTGCCCTGGCAAGTACGAATACAGCTCGCTGCTGCGTGAAAGCTTGGCGACGATCGAGAGAGAAGGTTAGTCCGACCGCCGACACGTTTTGTTGCTTGCGGCTGCGAATCGCGAGTCGCACAAACACCGTCACTGTGCTGCTAACCGTCTTAACCCCCCGTTCATTGAAATTTCATCCCAACCGTGGGAACACACTTATGAAAGCACTCCGAGACGCGCTTGACAAAGTCCACCCCTTGTTTGCCAAGGGTGGAGCATTGGAGATTGCGTATCCAGTTTACGAAGCGTTAGACACGTTTCTGTACACGCCCGGTGAAGTCGCCAAGGGCCAAACCCATGTTCGTGATGCCATCGACCTGAAACGGATGATGATCACGGTCGTGATGGCTTTGGTGCCGGTGACCTTGTTCGGGATGTGGAACGTTGGATACCAAGCAAACAGTGCCATTCAAGCTATGGCAACGGCCGGAATCGACCACGCCGGGGATTGGCACTACGCGATCCATAGCGCGATCGGTTTTGAGAACGATCCCACCAATCACGCAGACAATTTTGTCTTGGGGGCGATCTTCTTTCTGCCGATTTACATCGTTTGTATGTTTGTCGGTGGTCACATCGAAATGGTGTTCAGTGTGCTTCGCGGTCACGAGATCAACGAAGGATTTCTGGTCACCGGGTTGCTGTTCCCTCTAACGCTGCCTCCGACGATACCGCTGTGGCAGGTCGCACTAGGCATTGCCTTTGGGGTGATCGTGGCCAAGGAGGTATTTGGTGGAACCGGCCGAAACTTCTTGAACATTGCTTTGACCAGTCGCGCGTTCTTGTACTTCGCTTATGCGGGGGAAATCAGTGGCGACAAGGTCTGGACCGCAGTCGATGGATTCGGTGGTGCAACGGCTTTGGGGCAAATGGCGAACGCCAATGCAGCACCCAACGCCGAAGGGGCCGCCGAAGCCGGAGTCGCTCTGGCGAGTCCCGCAATCGCTTCGCTTAGCCATATTCAATACAGCTGGAACGAAGAAGGGGCGATCACTTGGATGAGCGCCTTCCTCGGCACGATCCAGGGTTGCATCGGTGAAACGAGCACGTTGTTGTGCATCGTCGGTGCCGCGATCCTGATCGCTGCCGGCATCGGATCCTGGCGAATCATGCTGGCCGTCGTGCTCGGCGTGATCGCAACTGCGTCGCTGCTCAATGGCGTCGCAACGCAAACCAACGCAATGATGGCCGTGCCGTTTTACTGGCACCTCGTCGTCGGCGGATTGGCGTTCGGTTTGGTCTTTATGGCCACCGACCCCGTCAGTGCCGCGATGACGTCAAAAGGCAAATGGATCTATGGTGGATTGATTGGTTTTATGACCGTCTTGATCCGCGTGATTAACCCCGCGTTCCCCGAGGGGATCATGCTGGCAATTTTGTTCGGCAACGTTTTTGCACCGTTGATCGATTACTTTGTGGTTCAAGCTAACGTCCGACGGAGGCTCGCACGCTATGCAACAACGTGATTCAGTTTTCTACACCGTCGGCGTTGCCGCGGTATTATGCGTCGTCTGTTCGTTGGCCGTCAGCTTTGCTGCGGTTCAATTGCGACCACTGCAAGAAGAGAACAAGAAGCTGGACCGCCAGCGGAATATTCTCGATGCGGCAGGGTTGTCGATGGGCGAGTTCGGTAAACCTGCAAGCGAGTTGACTCGCGATCAGATCACCGATTTGTACAGTCGTGTGAGTGAAAAGCTGGTGAACCTTGAAACCGGCAAATACAACACCGACTTGGATATCGAAGAGTACGATCCACGTGAAGCCGTCGATAAAGACGACGAAAGCATCAAGATCGAAAATCCGAAATATGACCTCGGTGAACAACGCCGCGAAAAAGTCGCACGTGTTTACTTCGTTCGCAAACCGGGTGAAGACAAGATTCGACAAGTCGTGTTGCCTGTCTACGGCAAAGGACTGTGGTCGACTCTGTATGGCTACCTGGCACTCAAGAGCGATCTGGAAACGATCCAAGGGTTGACTTTCTATGAGCACGGGGAAACCCCCGGACTTGGTGGCGAAGTCGATAACCCGAGCTGGAAATCTCAGTGGCCTGGCCAAAAACTGTTTGATGAAAACGGCGAACCAATGGCCGAGGTCTACAAGGGCCCCGCACCGGATGGGAATCCGTACGCGGTCGATGGACTCTCCGGAGCCACGATCACGAGCCGTGGTGTCACGAACCTGATTCGTTACTGGGCCAGCGACGAAGGCTATGGCCATTTTCTGGAACAGCTGAAAAAGGAAATCGCTGCTCAAGAAGGTGAGACCGCCGAACCGGTCGAGAAGAAGCCGGAAGCGAAAACGCCTGTCACTGTGAAGCCCGAGCCTAAAAAGCCCGAGCCTAAGCAGGCGGATCCGAAACCCGCTGTGAAGAAGCCAGAGCCGAAAAAGCCTGAGCCGAAGAAGCCCGAGCCGAAAAAAGAAGAAGTGAAGAAGGAAGTCGTCGAAGTCGAAGAGCCCAAGGCGGACGAGCCAAAGGCAGAAAAGGCTGAGATGAAGGCCGAACCTAAGCAGAAAGAAGCGGCCGCGGAAGAAGCCAAGCCGAAAGCGGACGAAAAACCCGCTGCCGAGGAAAAGCCAAAGGCTGAAGAGAAACCCAAAGCCGAAGATAAGCCCAAAGCCGAGGACAAACCTGCGGTAGAGGAAAAAGCGAAGGCTGAGGAAGCTCCGAAGGCCGAGGAAGCTCCCAAGGCGGAGGATAAACCTGCTGCCGAAGAGAAGCCTGAGGTCAGCGAAGAATCGAGCCCAGAACCAAGCGACGGCGAACCCAAACAGGGAGACGAATAAAATGGCAGCTGGAAGAGTAAACAAGGTCCTGTTTGGACCCGTGCTCGACAATAACCCGATCGCACTGCAAATCCTCGGGATTTGTAGCGCTCTAGCGGTCACGACCAAGATGGAAACATCGGTCGTGATGGCGATCGCCGTGATTGCGGTCACCGCGTTCAGTAATACCGCCGTCAGTGCGATTCGTCACTACATCCCTGGCAGCATCCGGATCATCGTGCAGATGACCGTGATCGCATCGTTAGTGATTGTGGTCGACCAATTGCTGAAGGCCTATATGTTTGACATCAGCAAGCAATTATCGGTCTTCGTCGGTCTGATCATCACCAACTGTATCGTGATGGGACGTGCCGAAGGTTTTGCAATGAAAAACAGCCCCGGCATCAGTTTTATCGATGGTGTTGGCAACGGACTCGGATACGGTCTGGTCCTGCTGTTTGTCGCTTTTTTCCGCGAGCTGTTTGGTAGCGGTTCCATCTTCGGTTATGAGATCATGCAATTGACTCGCAACGGCGGCTGGTACAACCCAAACAACTTGATGCTCTTACCGCCCAGTGCGTTTTTCTTGATCGGTTTTCTGATCTGGATCATTCGTGCGTGGAAGCCTGAACAAATCGAAGAGGCTTAATTCAATGGAACATTACCTTAGCATTCTGCTCAAATCGATTTTTGTCGAGAACCTCGCGCTCGCATTCTTTTTGGGGATGTGTACGTTTTTGGCGATCAGCAAAAATGTCAAAACCGCTCTCGGACTCGGCGTCGCGGTGATCGTGATCCAAGCGATCACGGTGCCTGCGAACCAACTGATTTACTCGTGGTTTTTGAAGAAAGGTGCCCTGGTGTGGGCAAACGGATTCATCAGCACATCGACGGTCGATTTTTCGACCGTGGATTTGTCGTTCCTCGGTTTCATCAGTTACATCGGTGTGATCGCGGCAATGGTTCAAATTCTCGAGATGACGCTCGATAAGTTCTTTCCACCGCTGTACAACGCGTTGGGAATTTTCTTGCCCTTGATCACCGTGAACTGCGCGATCCTCGGAGCTTCATTGTTCATGGAGCAACGCAAGTACGATTTTGTCGAATCCTGTTTCTTCGGTGTCGGTTGTGGCGTCGGCTGGGCACTTGCGATCGCGGCATTGGCCGGGATTCGCGAAAAGATGAAGTACAGCGACGTGCCTCCTCCGCTACGTGGTTTGGGAATCACGTTCATCACGGTCGGATTGATGGCACTTGCGTTTATGTCGTTCAGCGGTATTCAGCTGTAGCGAGCTTGGGGCGGTGGCCCTTGTTTGGCCATCGCGTTTTTTAAATCAAATCATCGAACTTCTGACGAGTTTGTAGTTATGAATACCGTCCTACTTGGCGTCGCGATGTTTACCCTTGTGGTCATCGCACTTGTTTTGGTCATTCTTGCCGCGAAGAGCGTTCTCGTCGCTTCGGGGCCGGTCAAGATCACGATTAACCACCAAAAAGAAATCGAGGTTCCTGCGGGCGGTAAACTGCTCGGAGCTCTCGCCGACGCTGGCGTGTTCGTTTCGAGTGCCTGTGGTGGCGGCGGAACCTGTGCCCAGTGCAAAGTGAAGGTCGAATCGGGTGGCGGAGAAATCTTGGCTACCGAAAAAGGACACATCAACAAGAAAGAAGCTGCCGAAGGCGAACGTCTTTCTTGCCAAGTCGCTGTGAAACAGGACATGGTCGTTGAGGTTCCGGCCGAAGCATTCGAAACGAAAAAATGGGAATGCACCGTTCGTAGCAACAACAACGTTGCGACGTTCATCAAAGAATTGGTGCTCGAGTTGCCTGCTGGTGAAGAAGTCGGTTTCAAAGCGGGTGGCTATATCCAAATCGAGTGTCCGCCACACGTTGTCAATTACAAAGATTTTGATATCGATGAGCGGTTCCGCGAAGATTGGGACAAGTTCAACGTATGGCGTTATGTCTCGAAAGTTGAAGAGCCTGTTGTGCGTGCCTATTCGATGGCGAACTACCCGGAAGAGAAGGGCATCATCATGCTGAACGTGCGTGTCGCATCGCCGCCACCGCGTGCTCCAGAAGGCACTCCGCCCGGCCAAATGAGCAGTTACATCTTTAACCTGAAACCAGGTGACAAGGCGACGATCAGTGGTCCCTACGGTGAATTCTTTATCAAGGAAACCGAGGCGGAAATGGTTTACATCGGGGGTGGAGCCGGGATGGCACCGCTGCGAAGCCATATCTTTGAACTGTTCAAACGGGGCAAGACCAACCGCAAAGTGTCGTACTGGTACGGCGGTCGCTCGAGTCGCGAATTGTTCTACGTCGATCACTTCCGTAAAATCGAAGAAGAGTTTCCGAACTTCAAGTTCAATATCGCATTGTCGGAACCACTGCCGTCGGACAACTGGACCGGTTACCAAGGTTTCATCCACCAAGTGTTGCTGGAAAACTACCTCAAAAACCATCCGGCTCCCGAAGACATCGAGTACTACATCTGTGGCCCGCCGATGATGAACCAAGCGGTCTTCAAGATGTTGGATGACCTCGGTGTCGAGCCAGAAAACATCGCCTACGATGACTTCGGCGGTTAGTCCCGGTTCTTTAGGTAATCGTTTTGGTGAGCCGTGGACGCTTGCCGCGGGTTTAATTGGATCCGCCGCGTCGCAATAAATTAAAATGGTTAAAATGATGTTTACGACGACAACGCAGCGAATGATTCCGTTCGCTGCGTTTTCTTTTGCAGTCATGTTACTGTTGGGCTGGGTTTCCCCTGTACCAGCCCAATTGGCGCAATCGCAAGATGCCCCTGCTCAATCGGTGCCCGCGAATGACGCTACGAAGGCCGCCGGCAGCACGCCCGTGCGTGAGCTTCATGGCGAGACCATGGGCACGACCTACATGGTCAAAATCTACAACCCGCCCAAGTTTGAGTCGGACGTTGCGATCGCAGTTGATGCCGAGCTTCGTGCGGTGAATGACCAGATGTCGACGTATTTAAAGTCGTCCGAGATCAGTCGCTTTAACGACTCGGATTCCACCGATTGGTTCGACGTCAGTGCCGAGACGGCCATGGTGGTCAGTGCCTCGCTGGATATCTCCAAAGCGACCCAAGGTGCCTTCGACGTCACTATTGGGCCGTTGGTTAACGCATGGAGTTTTGGCCCTGATCCTAAAACCAATCAAATCCCCAGCGATGCGGCGATCACAAGCCTGCGTGAATCCGTGGGTTACGAAAAGTTATCGGTTCGAATTGACCCGCCGGCGCTTAAAAAGTCGGTCCCCTCGCTGAAGGTCGATCTCTCTTCGATCGCCAAAGGCCATGGCGTAGACCGAGTCGTCGATCGGTTGGCGGATCTCGGTGCCAAGAACGTGTTTGTTGAAATCGGTGGCGAAGTTCGTGTCTCGGGTTCCAAAGACGGACAGCCGTGGAAAGTCGGAATCCAAAATCCGCAGGTTGCCGATGCTGATGGGGGCGCGATGTCGCTAGCCGCAGCCCATCCGATGCACGATCAAGCGATGGCCACCTCGGGTGACTATCGGATCTATTTCGAAGTCGATGGTAAACGTTATTCCCACACCATTGACCCTCGCACCGGTCGTCCGATCGATCATGATTTGGCCTCGGTCTCGGTGATTGCCGATACGTGCATGAAAGCCGATGGTTGGGCAACCGCCATCAATGTGCTCGGCGCCGACGAAGGGATCAAGGTGGCAGCCGAGCAGGACTTGGATGTCTTGGTCATCCGTCGCCGTGGCGAGGAATTCGTGCGTCTCGGTACCGGTTCCCTTTCGCAGTATGCCGTCGAGCCCGACGCGGACACAACATCCTCCAATGCCGATCCCACGACCGAAGTCTCCTCTAACGAACAGCCATCGCTGTACACTCGCATGCTTCCCACGTTGATCATTACCCTAATCGGATTCGGAATCATCCTCAGCGCGATGGCAATCGGCGTGATTTTCGGACGCAAATCGATCAGCGGTTCGTGTGGCGGTTTGGCGGGTAAAAAGAACGACGACGGCAGCGTCAGTTGTTCTCTGTGCAGCAATCCATCGGACGCCTGCCAAGAGCTGCGTGAGCAGATGAAAGAGGGCCAAGCGAATAAAGATTCCGCACAATCTTAAGTTTCAACCGCAGTTCAAAAGCGGCAAAACTGAGCCGACGGCGCCAGCCGCGGGCCCGTCAACTTTTAATGAAACTTGCCCGCGGCTGGCGTCTCATTTATCTACACGGAATTGTTAGCAATGATTTCCGCTCCGGGCTTGCCCCGGCGGGATCACAACTGTCGGCTACAAGGACGGCCCGCAAACGCGCCCCCTCGCCCTATTTCCCACGAATCGCCGCAAGCGATTCGTGGGAAATAGGGCGAGGGGGAATTGGGTGTGAGTTAGGGGTAGCCACCAGTTGGCGCTCCGCCGGGACAAGCCCGGACGGAAGCGAAATAGTTTGCAAGTAAACTTGTGTCGATAAGTAAGGCTAGCGCCGTTGGCTCATACATACGAGGAAAACGAGAATGCAGCTCTGTCGAATTGAGTAGCTGCCTTAGCTGACGCAACAGGCGTCTTCCTGCAAAACGCTCGCGTCACTCGAGTCATCATCGGATCCGTGCGGAATCTCGAAGCGGAAGATCGATCCACCGCTTGCTGATGATTCAATCCAGATCCGGCCATCGACACGATCGATAATCCGTTTGCAAATCGCCAGCCCGATTCCGGTTCCCTTATATTTGCTGCGATTGTGCAATCGTTTGAAGACGCCAAAGACTTGTTCGCGGTGGTTCGGTTCAATTCCGATCCCATTGTCTTCGATCGAATAAATGCATCGTGATCCAGTGACTTCGCCGCTGATATGAACACACGGGTCTTGGTCGCCGCGGTACTTGATGGCGTTGCCAATTAAGTTTTGGAATAGCTGGGCAAGTTGACCTGGATCCGCTTCGGCGATTGGCAACGGATCGTAGCTAATGTCAGCGTTGGATTCCCGAATGGCTTCGGACAGGTTGTCGATGGCGTACTGCAACGCTTCGTCTGCATCGACCCTCGACAATCTTCGCCCTTCGGATTCCACACGTGAATAGGCTAGTAGGTCTTGAATCAGTGTTCGCATTCGGCGGCCACCGTCCATGATGTACGACATATACAGTTTGGCGTCGTCACTAAGCTCGTTGCCACAATCTTGCTCGAGCAATTCGCAGAACGAATTGACTTTTCGCAGGGGTTCCTGCAGGTCATGGGAGGCGACGTAAGCGAATTGGGCGAGCTCTTCGTTGCTGCGAGCCAGGCTCGCATTCGCCTTTTCGATTCGCTCGTGAGCAAGTTTTCGTTCAGAGATGTCAGCCGCGATACCGAGGTACCCCGTGATGTTTCCTTCTTGGTCGCGGAGTGCCGTCACCGTCAACAGCACAGGAAACCTGCTGCCGTCTTTGCGGATGTAGGTCCATTCACGTTGCTCGGATTCAGATTGTCCTGCCTTGATAACAAAGACGTCGAATCCCGGTAGCACTTCGCGTCCGAATTCTTCGCTCAATTCGCGTGCGCGGGCGACCACTTCGTCGCTGTCATGGAACATGCCTGGGTTCTGCTGATCGATCACGTCTTCCTTGCTGTAACCCAACATTTTTTCCGCAGCGTCATTGAAAACAACAATCGTTCCTTGTGGATCCGTGGCAATGATGGCGACCCCTGCGGCGTTTTGGATCGCGGCTTGCAATCTCGGTGATGTCCGAATTGGCGCCGAGCATGCGAACGGGACGTCCAGCCGCGTCGAAAAACACCACCGCCTTGGCACTGATGTAGCGAACGACCCCATTGGGCCGGATGATTCGAAACTCGCAATCAAACGTGCTCTCTCCCGCCAAAGCAGCTTGAAACGCCGCTCCGCGTGCGTCTCGATCATCAGGATGAAGACTGTGCAGCCATGCTTCGTAAGTAGCAGAGAATGTGTCCCGGTCGCGGCCATACAGCCGATACATCGCATCATCACACTGGACCGCGCCACTGTTCGGATCAAAGTCCCAGACTCCGATCTGATTCACGTCCGCCGCCAAGCGAAGATTTTCCAGATCGCGAGTCATCACGTCTGCTAGCCGCAATGCCTTTCGTGATGCACTTGAAATCAGTAGGAACAATCCGATCAGCAAACCATCGATCAGCAATCCCGCTAAAAGGATGGTGGTCGGTTGAGTGGTATCAATATTCGTACGAAACGACTTCGTACTCCAAATGTCAAACGTCCACGTTCGCCCGTAGGCATCGACGTCGATTGTTTTTCTAAACAGCGGATCAGGATCGAAATCGGCATCACTTGCGACATGTTCGTCGAATAGAACTTCGCCGGAGTCTTCGATCCGAATTCCGACATGACGATTTTCCTTCGCCAATGTCCCCATCATCAACTTGCTAAACACAAACGGTGCGTAGACCAGTCCTGCAAAGCTGTCAGCATCGGGCTGCTCGTCCAGTGGTAAACGACGGTCATAAAAAGGAGCGAAAAACAGAAAGCCGGGCGTCTTTAGCGAGTCTTGCACCAAAACGATTGGACCAGTGACTTGGGCTTGTCCCGTGTCACGTGCCTTTTTCGCCGCAGTAATCCGATTCGACTCGTGTGCCATATCCAACCCCAGTGCTTGTACGTTCTCTTGTAAGGGAACGATGCAAGTGATCGGCCAATATTCGTCACGCTCTGCCATTGGGTACACGGAAAAATTGGGACGAACGGAGTGCTGACGCTGCAAGAAGGCAGGCAGCTCATCGCCGCTAAACGTCTGAATCACTCCGATCCCATTGATCCCAGGATACTTTTTTCCAAGTTGCATCGGGGCGGCATAACGCTCCCATTTCTGGTGATCGATCTCACCTTCGATCGCGCCGATATAGGCTACACCCGACCACAACGCGTCTTCATACTTTCGCATCCGTTCGCGAACCAGTTCCACTGTTTGATCCGCATCGCGATCAAATTGAAATCGAATTCGAGCGTCGAGTTGATTGCATGCATAGTGCCAAGCCAGCAGCGTCAAGCTGAACGAGAAAACTACGATGACCCAGTGGAACCAACGCATCGTGCCAGCCGCCACCAAGGTGCTGCGGACACTATCGGATCGAGTATCAGAGGTCGTGTTCATGGCGGGCGATTGGTGGGAAAAGGTTGGCGAACCGGTGAGAGAAATTTAGCAACAGCGACTTTTGAAAAAACGTTCTATTCAGTATCCGAAACATCGACCCGCGTGTAGCAGTTTCTGCCTGCTCGCTTCGCGTCATACAGAGCCACATCGGTGCGCCGCAGGATGTCCTCGAGAGTTTCCGTCTTCTTGACTTGAGAAACTCCGGCACTGGCGGTCACGGTCAGCGGGGTGCCTTCGATCACGAGCGACGAGGACGCGATGTCAGCCAACAACGTTTCGATGATCTCACAGGCTGAATCGCAACTCGTCTCGGGCAGCAACAGCGCGAACTCTTCACCGCCAAAGCGGGCCGCCTGAACTTGCGAATCCGTGGAATTGCGGATCACATCGGCCAAGTGACGCAGGACTTGGTCGCCCACGAGATGGCCATGACGATCATTGATCGTTTTGAAATGGTCGATGTCCAAAAGGGCGACGCAGAGCTGCTCGGTTGTATGAATCAGTTCACTAAACCGTTTGTCCAATTGTCTGCGATTGGGCATTCCGGTTAGCACGTCGGTGTTGGCATCGGACGCATAGCCAAGCATTTTCTTCTGTCTCGCCATCGCGTAACGCAACGATCGCGTCAGTAGCAATGCACTGACATTGTCTTTGGCCATGAAATCCTGAGCCCCGGTCTCGATTGCAAGAATTCCTAGCGACTCGTCTTCATTGCCTGTTAAAACGACGATTGGCAATCTTGCATCGATCGCGCGAACTTGATGTAACGAATCGATTCCCTGACCATCCGGCAACCCGAGATCCAGTAAGCACACATCGTATTCCACCTCTGACATCATCTCGATTGCATCGCCCAACGAGACCGCATGATCAACCACAAATTGGGTGTGTGGCGAATGAGCGAGCAAGCGTTTGATTAACAGAGTTTCGCTCTCTTGATCTTCGACCAAAAGAACTTGCATCATCAGCGGCACAATAAGAGCCTTGGTGGTTCTAAATTTATGAAGAAAATATCGATAGCAAATGAAACGCGTTTATTTTTCGTTTTGTTCCGCAGCGTAGTGATCAACGGCCGTTGCCAGAGTCGTGTACGAAATGGGTTTATGGAACACGTTTCGTGCTCCTAGTGAACGCATGCGATACTCAAGTCCTTGTTCATTCAGCCCCGTCACGACAATGACCGGAATATGAGATGTCTCGGGGTTGAATCGCAACTGAGACAGCACCTCTTCGCCATTGGTTTGGGGAAGGTGCAGATCGAGCAGAATGACCACCGGTGCAAATTCGAATGCAAATCGGTATCCGTCTAAACCCTCGAACGCGCGAATCACGTCGTAGCCACGTGACTGCAGCTTTAGCTTCAATCCATTGGAAAACTCGACGTCGTCGTCAATGCATAACACCCACGGACGATCGGTTTTGGGTGTAGTGAGTTGATGGGACGCGTGAATGGTTACGCCAGGATTCTCAGAGGCAGCGGCTTGCATGGTAGGTGACTCGGTAGATAGAAATTTTTGTAAGTAAGCAGTTAGGCAGGAACCATTAGGTGGAATCCCGTTAACCGTTTGGGCGCTAGCCCCGGTTCAGCGCCGGAACCGTGGCTAGAGGGCTGTTGATTTATTCGAAATGCAACTCGCAGTAGTGAGCCGTGGGCCGTAAGGCACCGGGTGATGCGCGGGACCCGGCCGCTCACGCGCGAGCGGCTCACTAAGTCAGCAGTCTCCTTAGCCCCCAAGGCAACGCTGTGAAGCATTTAGAGACGGCAAATTACGGCATTTGCGTTCCGTAG
>CAXBHV010000005.1:0-27885 GCA_963974855.1 uncultured Rhodopirellula sp.
CAGCTTTGGGATCTCAGCGGCGACACATTGAACCTGCGCTCGGAAACTTTTCCCGCCGCCGCAGTTCCCACAGGACGAATCGACGTTCAGAAGAGCGAGGCCATCGTCGCGGTGAATAGCGAAATCCATCTTTACAACATCGACGACGATGGACGCATCGCAGCGGAGCCTCGCGAAGTGTTGGATTCGCCCGCGATGCCCATTGCACGGGTTGCATTCGCCAAAGAAACATCACCCTACACGATTGCATTAGCGCGCGGCGACTCGAAAGATTTCACCGACGTGTTCGACTTGTCCGGCATTTCGCTACAGGGCGAAGCTGAGGTTGACCCTGACGACTATCTGCCCACGCAGCGGTTGCCCCAGCGGTGGACCGTTCGTAGCGAAAAACAAGACCGCGAAATTCGATTTCGACTTTACCGCGACGAACAACCACTAGGCATGTTGCCACTAAAACACGAGATTCACGGATCGGTTTCCGCGATCGGGACGATTGATGCAAAAGAGATGGGAACCGCAGTAGTGGTCGGTACCTCAGGCCGAAACAATTTGTACGTTTACGCTTGTGATGAATCCGATCCGCCTCGATTGATCCGGCAATTTCGTGGACACTCCGGTCGCGTGCGATCGATATCGGCTTCGAGTGACACGCGGTTTCTGGCAACTGGCTCGGAGGATGCAACGATCGGAATTTGGAACCTCGAGAATCTGTTCACCGATTCGGAAAGCATCAACCGCTGGGGTGCCGAATTCGAAATCGAAGATGGAAAACTGATCGCAACGTCGGTGCGTGAAGCAGGTCCGCTGTACTTTCGCGGCGTTCGCGAAGGGGACAACTTGTTGTCGATTGGATGGGCCGATTCGGTGGGTGATGTGCAAGAAAAATCGACTGCCGCCGAAGTCCAAGCTGCATTGTTGTCGCTACCGTTTGACACATTGGTGGCGTTTCGTTTTGCTCGTTTGGGACGCCCTCAAGAAACATTTCAAAGCTTCCCTGCTTGGCGTCCGCTCGCGACGCTGTTGGTCGATCGAGATCGCGAATGGGCGATGTGGACACCGGCGGGTTATTACGATGCCTCGTTCAATGGACACCAACGATTTGGTTGGCAGGTCAATCGTGGCGTGCAGCAACTGCCCGACTTTTTTCGTGCCGCCCAGTTCCGCAAAACACTCGAGCGGCCTGATGTGATTCGGCGACTATTGGAAACCGGCAGTCTGCCTGCGGCGATGCGACGATCACTTAGTCGCATCGATCCGCCCGTGGGTGACGCTTCGATCGTGAATCAGTATCTGACGAAACCTCACATCGAATTGATCTCGCCGCAAGCCGGTGAACTTGTTCGAGGCGACGAACTTGTCGTTCGTGCCGACATTCGCACTCCGTTGGGAACTCGCCTTGTCGATCCCAAGGCGTTCATCAGTGGTGTTCCCTCGATCGCGAAGCAACAGGTGTCGGATCAAGTCGACGAAGCGAGTGGAATTCGGACAGTCGGATACGAGTGGACTTTTCACGTTCCAAGTGATCCCCAGTTGCAGCTCGAGGTGATCGCGGCAACCGACACCGACGCGATCGATCGTGTGCTGATTCGACTGCCCCACGAACGCACTGAACCGCCGCTGCGAAAGCCGCAAATGCATCTGATGGCGATTGGTGTGGGCAGTTACAGCGACCCTCAGATTCAATCGCTCGACTTTGCCGCCGGAGCCACGACCGCAGTCGCTGATACGCTACGAACCGCGGCGGGATCATTGTACAACGTCACCACGGAACAGTTGGTCGATGACCAGGCGACTCGGCCGTTATGGAAAATCTATGCATCTGAGGCCGTCAAACAGTTGTCTGCCACGATTTCGCCCGACGATTTGGTGGTCATGTATTTGTGTGGTCACGGGCTACATGATCGGCGGAACGACCAGTGGTATTTCGTGACTCACGATGCCGATTATCGTGAATTGATGAACGACCAATACGCCAACTGCTTGTCGTTCGAGGATCTGTCGCTTTTGGCGGCGTTGCCATGCCGCAAGCTTGCGATTCTCGATTCCTGTCACAGTGGTGCAGTGCAATCGGCCATGAGAGTGGACGATCTGAAAAGTGCGTTACGTTGGTTGCAAAACGATGTCGTGATTACGATCACGGCCAGTGAAGGGGACGAAGAAGCGGCCGAAGTGGTTGAGTCGCGATTGGGTCGCTTCACCACACGGTTGATCGAAGCGTTAAACGGGCAAGCTGATGCCGACAGCGACGGCGTGGTCACACTCGACGAAACGATCGCCTATGTTTCACGCACAGTCGCCGAAGAAAGCCAAGCGGAAGGCATGTCGCAACACCCAACGGCCAGCCCACCCTATTTGCTGGACTATCTACGTCTGCCGCTCAGTGCGGTGAAACGCTAGCCGCGATCGAGCGATACGCTGCAAGCTCCATGCCATCTACTTTGTTAGCGGCACGGCGCAAGCCGTCCGGTTGCAGCGAGAAAAACGTTCGATTTAGGCCGCTGAGTAGTTAAATGATTCCGATTGCTCTGAATGGACGAATTGTTCTAAACGTAACGGTAAGAGGGGGGTTGTAATACACTCTAGGCCAGCAATTCCAGCTTGCCGGTCCTTATCGGCGAACAAATGAGAAATTGCGGGCACCTGAAATGCACCGCTGTCCTTTGATGTAGCGACGCAATCACATGAACGCGATCCCAAAATTCCAAAAACGCCTGTATCAACTGGCGTCCTCAACCGCCTTACGGGTGGCTGTCATCCTTTTGTTCGGGATCGCATGTAACGCTGGGCCGACTGCAGCCCAAGCACCTCAACCTCCTGGATTCCAGTCTCCTGAATTTCAGCCTCCTGGAGCCGGAAATTTCGCTGGCGACACACCCTCTGGGGCAGGCCAAGCACTTGATCCGCTGCAAAATCTTGGCGGACAGGCTGGGGGTGATTTCGATCCATCCCAGTTTGACAACAATCCTGGGTTCTCGGATTTTGGAGCCACGCAAGGTTCGTATTCATTCGACCCCACGATCATTGGCGACTTCTTTGGCGGCGGTTTTTCGAACTTCCAAGGAACGCAAACCGTGACGTTTGCTCAAACTCTATCTGGCGAGATATTGTCAGGTGGACCTGGGTCAGCGGGCTCCATCATAGCCTTTGAAGTCGGCATGGACTCGCCACACAACGATATTTTCACGTCGGGCAGTGGCTTTGACAGCTCCGGAAACGGTGCCATCGACACCTTCTTTCTTAACGAGCCGCTACCCACCTCCGACGCCCCGACTTCACCCGGTCCCGGCTTCGTATTCGACCCGAGCACGGCGACGGCAGTTCATACGCAGGGTGCCGCAAATCCTCCGCCGGGAACCCCCATCCTTTACAACGATGGCGACAATTGGTTCGTGACCTATCAATACAACGGTGCGGTGGGCGGAAATCACTCTGAATCGATCCCCGTTCCTGGACCTGGCGTTTCCACACGACGGGTCAAGGTTGCCGAGAACTTTTCGCCTGCCGTACGTCATCGTGCATATCTGAACTATAACTTTTTCAATGACGCCTTTGGTGGCCTCGGCGACATCAGCCGCTACACACTCGGGATCGAACACGTATTGCTAAAAGATCTGATTTCGGTCGAAGTTCGATTGCCGACCGCGGCCACCTATGGCAGCACTCAGACTATTGGGGCACGGCAAGATCGCAACTTTGAAATCGGGAATCTGACGATCATCCCTAAAGGCGTGCTACTGTACGATCGCAACTATATCTGGAGTGCCGGCCTTGGCTTCAGCGTGCCAACCGCCGATGACACACGATTGCGTAGCAACGGACAAGATCTGTTGGTCGTTGAAAACGAAAGCGTACACTTGCTGCCCTTTACCGGGTTGATGTACCGCTACAGCGACGATCTAAGCTTCCAAACCTACATGCAACTGGATATCGCAGCCAATGGCGACCCGATTCGCGGTAATCGTGTGAACAACACGCTTCCACTGATTGGCAAGTTTAATGACTCGACTTTGATGCATCTTGACGTGGCCGCAACGAAGTCAATCTATCGAAATCGCAATCGCAACTCAGGTTTCATTCAACAAGCTCTCTTGAACACCGAGTTGCACTACACGGGAACTCTGCAAGATTCGGACGTAGTTTCCGCCGGTGGACTTCGTTACGCCAACTTGGCCAGCAACTTTAACATCGTCAACGCGACTGCTGGTGTGCACTTGGTCCTCAGCGACAAACTCGTGGTAACCCCAGCAATGTCGATTCCACTGCGTGACGGGTTGGACGAGCAGTTTGATTACGAGGCTATGGTACAGATCAACTACTTGCCGTAGTGATTGAGAAACACAGAAAGGAGTGCATCGCCGGAACGTGGCAAATGCGTTCGCAACACTTCAATAGAAAGTCTTGGCAACTCTCGCTACGGTTCGGAACGCACGGGTGACGAAGACGAACCGTACCACCAACTATTGACTGTAACCACACGAATCGATGCCCCTGTTTTATCACCCTGCCACAAGTCAACGCAACGTGTCACTCTCGATCGCCTTGCGTATGGCAGTTGCGTTTATCATTGGGAACGTTTGCTGTAGCCCGGCGGTCATCGCGCAAGAGCCCGAAACTCTGGACCTTCCCACGGCGGACCCAAGCAACATCTCGGGCGACGTGCTGCCTGGTTTAGAGCAACCGCTGGATCCGCTACCTGATTTTGGCGGCCCGACTTCAGGCGACTTTGATCCTTCGCAATTTGATACCGATCCAGGGTACTCGGATTTCGGAGCCACTCAGGGGTCGTTTTCCTCGACGCCCACCGTGATCGGTGACTTCTTCGGTGGTGGTTTCTCCGGCTTCCAAGGAACGCAAACGGTGACGTTTGCTCATTTGTTGCCCGGCAACATTCAGGCGGGTGGCAGTCCAGGATCGCCGAACTCGATCATCGCATTTGAAATTGGCGGCGACTTTCCGCACGATGACATTTTCACCACAGGCACCGGTTTTGACAGCTCAGGAAACGGCGCCATCGACACCTTTTTTCTGGCCGAACCGTTGCCAACGTCGGACGCCCCCACGTCTCCCGGCCCCGGTTTCGTATTTGACCCGAGCACGGCAACCGCAGTCCACAGCGAGGGCGCCGCAAACCCGCTGTCGCAAGAAGAGTCACCGGTCTTCTACTTCGATGGCGACAAATGGTTCGTCACCTATAGTTACAAAGGTGAAGTCGGCGGCCCCGGCACAGCACCGATTCCCGTCCCCGGGCCTGGTGTTTCCACACGACGCGTCAAAGTCGCCGAGAACTTTTCTCCGGCGATTCGTCACCGAGTCTACTTGAACTACAGCTTTTTCAATGACGCTTTTGGTGGCCTCGGCGACATCAGTCGCTACACGCTTGGGGTCGAGAAAGTTATGTTTGAAGATCTTATTTCGGTCGAGTTTCGATTACCGACGGCCGCTACTTACGGCAGCACCCAAACCGTGGGGACACGAGAAGATCGCAACTTTGAAATTGGGAATCTAACGATCATCCCCAAAGCCGTGCTAAGTTTTGATCGCAACTACATGTGGAGTGTGGGAGTCGGCATCAGCGTACCTACCGCCGACGACACTCGATTGCGTAATGGCAACGGGCAAGACTTGTTGGTCGTCGAGAATGAAAGCGTCCACTTGTTGCCATTTACGGGATTGCTTTACCGAATCAACGAGGACATTAGCTTCCAAAGCTACATGCAGCTGGACATCGCCGCCAACGGCGACCCGATCCGCGGTAACCGGATTAATGACACACTTCCAGTGATCGGCAAGTTTAATGATTCGACGTTGATGCATCTCGATGTTGCCGCGACAAGATCGATCTATCGCAACCAAGACCCTAACTCTGGCTGGATTCAACAAGCCCTGCTGAACACCGAGTTGCATTACACTGCGACGCTGCAAGATTCGGACGTTGTTTCCGCGAGTGGACTTCGTTACACCAACATGGCTAACCACTTTAACATCGTTAACGCCACTGCCGGCTTCCACTTGCTCGTCAACGACAAATTGGTGGTGACCCCGGCGATTGCGATTCCACTGCGCAACGGTTTAGACGAACAGTTCGACTACGAAGCGATGGTCCAGATCAACTACATGCCGTAGACGCGGGAAATTAAAACAACCCCGCTGCGAACACATTGTCAACCGCAGCGGTAAGTTCCTTCTCGTCATCGTCGGTTTCGAACCAAAGACTTTGCTCGCCTTGGCGAGTTTCCGTGTTTTGCCCGCGGTTCTCATTCAGATGATTGATGATAAGCAGAGCATCAAGCGGCGACGTGGCACCATCCAAATTGACATCGGTGGCCGCCCGCACCCGGGCCAATGATTCGCCTTCGGCCTTTCCCTGACGATTCAGCTGATTGATGATCATCAACGCATCATTTGCGGTAATTTCTCCGCTGGCGTTAACATCCATTCGCGTTAGAGGACTGAATCCAGGAACAACGCGTGGGAATGTGTAATCAACGCTCACCGAGCTTTGACCAACGACAATCGCGGCCTCGGCCACCTGCAATTTCAGCACCGTGACCGTGCTGGGCAATAATGGATCCACATTGTTTCCGCTCACCGCGCGGCGATACAGGTTCGCCACAGCAATCTCGTCGACACCATCTCGGTCGAAGTCGGCGACTGCCAAGTCGATAGGATTAAAGACATCCTGGATCGACTTGACCAAGCTGAAATTCCCTACACCGTCTCCCGCAAAAACCTCGATAACGTCGTTGCTACTACTAGCCACAACGATATCGAGATGCAAATCGCGGTTGAAATCACCGACTGCGAGCTGCGATGCTTTAGCTGTCACTACGGTGCTGGAAACCAAGCGAATTTGCCCTTGTTCCAGACGTAGGATTCTCAGTGTTTGCTGTTGATCCAATGCCAAGATTTCGTCCTGACCATCGCGATCAATATCGGCCAAAGTCACGTCGACATACTTACTCGTCAGATTGATATTCGATTCGCTACTTGATACTGCTGAAAAACTTCCGTCACCATTGTTCAGAAGAATACTGATTTCACTTCCAGTATCGCTATTTGCGGCATCGCTTCCATTCACCGTATCGTAACCGATTCCGACGACGACAATATCCTTGTCGCCATCACCATCGACGTCACCTGTCGCAACGGATGAAATCTGGGATACGCTGACGGGTAATTCTTGCGGTGCAAATCGCCCGTCAGGTGCAAACAATGTCAATCCAGACTGGCGGAATGATGCAGCAACCACAGTGGGTAAACCATCGCCAAAATCTTCGACGACCACATCAATTGCACCACTTGCGATCGGAAGTGATTCAAACGAATCATTGCCAAAGTAAACGTGTCCCCCATCGCTCGGAAGCCCAATAGCTGCAACTGCGACCAACGACTTGTCAAAACTGGCCGAACTGGCGGGCCGGTACGCGAACACGGATTGCGGCCGATCGCCAAGTGTGACTTCTCGTATCAGCGACAAATTTCCACCGACAACATCGATCACCGTGAGCGTTCCGGACAGATCGCTGGCGACGACCATCTCGAGATCTTCGTCATCATCCATGTTCGCGGCAGTAATCGACCGAGCTAACAGACCGGCGTCCAATTGGCTACGAATGACTCCGGGGTTATCAGGGATCGTTTGGCAGGTCGCAGGAATTTCCGCCACGATCACTGCTTGACCACTGACCAATCCCGTAAAGAAATAGTCGCCATTCAAATCGGTTAGCGTCTCTCGCTCACCTGGGTCATTCGGATCATTTGGGTTTCCCGGATCAAAAGTACGATCACCATCGGCATCGATGAACACGCGTCCGCCGACCACCGCTTCGCCGCTATCTTCGCTGCCGTTGCCATTGGCATCACAATAGACGTGGCCGCCCACGCGAGCCGCAAAATTCAAAACGACCGTTCCCGTCGCCGTGTCGATGCCATCACTTAGTGTGTAAGTAAACGAATCACTGAGACCGGAAAAACCGGGGTCGGGAGTGATCGTGATCGTGACTCCGTTGGACGAGATCGTTGCGCCGGCAACGGTATTGAGCGGCAGATCGACGATGCTGAGGCTCTGATTGGTTTCGTTGGCTGCACCGACAAAATCGTTCGCCAACAAATCCGCTTCTTGGATCGTGAACACTTGCCGAGTCGCGACATCCACGACATCGTTGCCTGCGATCGGCGGATCATTGACAGGGGCGATATTCACACGGACGGTCGCCGATGCGGTTTGGCCTAACGAATTGCTGACGGTGTAGGTGAAAACATCGAGCCCAAACTCGTCGCCGCGAGGCAAGTAATTGAGCCCGCTGCCATTGGCTGCGATCGTCACAGTACCTCGAGTTGCCGCAGAGACCGCGGTGACGGTCAACGTTCCTGTGGGCAAGTCATTAGCAAGCACATCGATAAAGGTTAACGGGTCGTCTTCCTGGATACCCAACGGATTATCATCGACTGCCGTGACGATAACGGGCGGCGCTGCAATCAGCTCGAAAGCCCCGATGTCGGGAAAGGCTTGGCTATCGCCATCACCGTCTTGAGGTCGCACGGTTCCGCGTGCGTCCACTAGCACCTGCGTATTTCGTGCGGCATCGATCGCTGGACTTTGCGCCCCGAGTGCCCGGGTGAAGACTGGCCCACCGTTATCTTGCAGGGGTCCTAATTGTGGATCGGTATTATTCAAATCGCTGGGATCATTGAATCCCATGCTTAGCCCGCTGTCGAGATTACCGCCCAACGAGACGAAGGTGCCTGGCAGAGCAATCCCGTCACCGCCGGAAAAGATACTCGCCTGGATCGAAATCGGTTCGCCTTGCGCTGCGATATTGGATCCAGAGCTCAAAGCCTGGTTATCGGCAATGGTCGAAAAAGTAATCTCATGCTGGACGCCTGGCGAGCTTGTGCCCACCGCGATGCCGCCGCCTTGCAGCCCCGATTGGTTTCCGGAGATAGTGACGTTGGTCAGAGCAAAACCACTACTGCCAAACGCCAATCCCCCGCCGTCCGCTGCCGATTGGTTGCCCGCAATCGTTACGCTCGATGCCGTCAATATTGGATTGCGTTGGTTGCCAAGCAAACCGATACCGCCTGCTCGACCGGCCTGAGCAATGTTGGAGGATATCGTCGAATCGGTGATCACCAAATCGATATCGATGACACCGATTCCCCCCGCTTCGTTCATCGAAACATTGTTCGCGATGGTCGAGGAAACGATCGCCATTTGCTGAGTCAACGAACTGCTCACGCCACCGATTCCGCCGGCCCCTGGACTCTGAGCCGAGGTGGTTAGGTTGCCATCAATCGTGGAATTCTCAATGCTTAGATCGACATTGACCAATGCGATCCCGCCGGCACTGGGAGCTTGGTTTTGCAGAATGTCCGCATTGCGAATGGTGACGGCTCGATTGGTGTCGGGTTCCGCAAGAAACGCGATAGCCCCACCCCCTTGATCGAACTGGTCGCCTTGACCGAGCACTCTATTTTGCAGAAACGTTGTCCCGTCGACGGTGCCGCTAACATCCACGGCTTCGAAACCGCCGGCACCCGCGAAGGCTGTGTTCGACTCGAACCGTCCACCGGTGACACTGAACATCAGATTCTGTTGCGTGTCTCCAAAGAAATATAAACCGCCGCCGCCCGAATCCGCTCCTAACGCTTGGTTGCCAATAAAATCGGTATCGGTAAGCGTGATCGAGGAACCTTGAAAATAGACACCCCCGCCCGAATCGGCTGCGGCATTATTGTTAATATCGACCGTGTCGAAAACGGCATTGGAATTGAGTCCAAGAACAGTGACGCCACCCCCGATCCCGGACCCCGTATTGGTATCGCCGGTTGAATTGTTTTGGATTGTAGAGTTGCGGACGGTTAGTGTCTGGGGTTGGTCCGTGGTGGAAAAATCAATGCCACCACCATTAGCCGTCGCCGTGTTCCGGCGAATGATTGAATTTTCGATTGTCACATCCACGCCGGCTTGGATGCCGCCGCCGGATGAGGTGAAGCCGGGAAATTGGGCATTTTCGTCGGCGCGGTTGTCCTGCAGAATCACACTACGCAACACTAACGAACCGGAACCGAAGATATTAATTCCGCCACCCCCGGAACCATCATTTGCTACCCCATTTTGGATCGTCAAATTTTCCATCGTCAACGTGAACGGAGTCCCGCTGCCAAAAATATCGAATCCTCGTGAGACGCCTCCGCCATCAATGACGACTGTATCCGGCCCGTTGCCAACACCGACGAAATCGAGATCTTGAGCTTCGAAAAGATCAAAACTGCCAAAATTCGGATCGATATTGTAGGTGCCTGCCGGGATCTCGATACGGTCCGCCCCTGGATTGTTGTCCGCTGCGGCAATGGCGCCGCGAATCGAACAAGTCCCATTGCCTGGCGCAGGGGATGCGGCACAGAAACTGGCCTGCGGATCGGTATCCACAAGTGTATCGACGACGAACGTCGCCAACACACGGCGGGACTCAAGGGACTCGACCAGCAGACGGCGACGTGAGCTACGAGTAGCTCGCGAGTCGCGACGCATGGAAAAACGGGGCATGGATTCGTCTCGGGGCTAAAGAGTTCCCGCTAGGATAGGGTATAACGCTATTGTGAAGCTAATTGCTGAGGTAGGATGCTGCAAGTAAATTGCGTACACCCTACTGAGATGCCCCCTTTTTCCTGCATTCTTTTAACCGAAGTTCCCGCGAGGTCATTGTAGTGAAATTCGTTGACGTGATTGTCAAATTGGGAAATGAGACCAACCACGTCTACAAGGCGAGTCTGCCTCTTGAGATTGGCCGGATGGATCATGGCGAAGAATTGCTGCGAACCCAGAACGTCGGTAATGGCAATTTCCGCCTCGCTGTCGCTCCGATCGATATGATCGGCGTTTCGCGGCGTTCGATGAGGGTGGAGGACAACGGCGACGGTGGCCTTCGCCTAGTTAATATCCACTCAACCAACAGTTTTCAGGTCAGCGACGAAAATCTCGTCGTCGGCCCCGGGCAATCACTTTCGGTCTCAGGCAACGTTACCGTCAAATTGCCTCAGCAATTGATGCTGACCTTCACATTAAAGTCCATGAACGCCCCGGTCGAATACGACCGATCGATGCGGACGCTCGAAGCCGTTGAATCGAGCATGACGCTGGGTGCGCAAGACGCACGTCTTGGCCAACTGAAAAGCGAAACAAGTGACAAAAATCCCGCCGCAGTCGCCGTCAGTCTGGTGCGTCAAGCACTCACCGTGGTGCAAAAGGCCGCTGGGTCGAACGAATTTTTCGAAGCGGCGGTAAGAGCGGTTGCCAACATGATCGAACTCGATCGTGCCTATGTCATTCTGTTCTCAGCTAACCACTGGACCGTACGGTCGATGTTTTCGCTAGAGTCCGACTCGTCGATCAACTTCACCGACAGCACAACCGTCGAACCCTTACCGTCGGGTAGCACCCGACTGTTGGACAACGTGCTGCAATCAAAGAAAACGGTGATCTACGAACCCGATAGCTATTTGCAAACTGCCGGCTCGTCGATGATCAGCCTTGATCGCGCCGTTGCTGCACCCATGTTCAATAAGGCAGGTGAAGTGATCGGCGTTGTTTATGGCGACCGACGCGTCGTGGACGACCGCAGTAACGAGCCGATTGGTGAGCTTGAAGCGACGCTTTTGGAGGTCATGGCCAGTGCGGTGGCCTCGGGATTGGCACGTCAACACGAAGAATCGTTGCGTGCTTCGCTGACTCAATTTTTCTCGCCTGCAGTGACCGAGCGACTCGAGAAAAACGAAGACCTGCTGCTTGGACGCGATGCCGAAGTGACGGTGTTGTTTTGTGACATCCGTGGTTTCAGCGCCGTGTCCAAACGCGTTGGTCCCGCACGCACGATCGAGTGGATCAACGACGTGATGACGGAACTGAGCCAGTGTGTGATCGAAACCGATGGTGTGTTGGTCGATTACATCGGCGACGAATTGATGGCGATGTGGGGAGCCCCCGCTCAACAACCTGATCACGCACTGCGTGCTTGCCGGGCGGCCAATTTGATGCTGAAACAAATCGAACCGCTTCGCAAGAAATGGAGCGATATCACCAGCGACCAGTTCGGCTTCGGCATCGGAATCAACACGGGCGTCGCCCAGGTGGGCAACACCGGATCAAAGGTCAAATTTAAATACGGCCCACTGGGTAACACCGTCAATGTCGCCAGCCGCGTGCAGGGGATGACGAAAGCGTTTGGGGTACGTGTGTTGCTGACCTCATCGACACTCGATGAGGTTGAGAAGTGCCAAGGGGCGGCCAGCCAGATCGTGCTGCAGACGCGTCACTTGGCAGACGCCAAGCCGCTCGGGATCAACGAGGTGGTCACGCTCTACGAATTGAACCCCGACGCCGACCCCAATTGGCAACAGATGCGACTGAGTTACGAAAAGGCACTCGATTGTTATCACAAAAGTGACCTTGCCGGCGCCGCCAAGGAACTCGCATCGCTGGTCTATCAAAACGCCAACGACACCCCCAGTGTGTTACTGCTGGGCCGAGTTGTGGACGCATTGACGCACAAGAAAACCGTGGTCGATCCCGTGTTCGTTTTCGATCACAAGTAGCCGGTGAGCCGCGACGCGTGAGCGGCCGGTTTTTTAGCGTTACCCGATGTCTTACGTCCCGCGGCTGACAACCGCCTTACCCGGTGCCTTACGGCCCACGGCTCACAAAAGTCGAAAGTCTTGACGACTTCCGCTACGGTTTTCAGACAGAGCCTAGTCCGAGATTTTGAAGCGGACGCCGCCTAGCTCTTCGGGAAAATCGTAAACCTTGGAATCAAAAATGTCGTCGCTGGTGAACCATGGTTTGCCATCCGGACGCCGATACATTTTCTCAGTCTCGGTCTTGTTTAATGGACGAGCTCCGATGCGGCCGAAGACCGCGATCTGATTGCCACTCTCATCCACCGCTCGGTCACGGTCCATTCCTCGGCTGATCGCCAACGCATGCCCATCTTTAGGCAGCTTATAGCTGGCGACGAGGTACGGTTGCGGACGAGGACTGAAGCCATCGTTTCCATGTATCTCGGGACTCGTCAACTGGATCACACGCAACCCGTTTTCACCATCAGCCACGTAAGCAAATTGGCTGACGTTCGTAATCCCAAGCTGGACATCGTGTGCATCGTTGATACAGCCATTCGCGTCGTAGATCTGATCCACGTGAGCGTGCAGCGGATTCTCGACATTCAAAATCGCGAGCCCATGTTTCCCTGCGGCAACATACGCATAGGTCCGTGCGACGTAGATGCCATGTGCGTCTTCCAATGGCACATGATGAACCACATGTGGATGCCCGAGATCGGTGCAATCTAGCACCTTCACCCCTTCTTTGTCAGTCACAAATCCGTAGCGGAACTGAACTGCGACGCGATGCGGATGCTCGAGTTCTTCGTGCCCAATCACGCTACTGATCTTAGGTTTTGTGGGGTCATCCAAATCGACCACGACTAAGCCTTCTTCACAGCAAATGTAGGCATACGTTCCCACGATCGAGATCGATTCGGCTCCGTCCAGAATTCCATCGGGATTGAACGTCAACGCTCGTTCCAAAAAGTTATTGAGCGGATTGCCGTCTAGCAACGTGCCAGCACCGACCAAAATCAGACCTTCTTCTTTGTCAGTTACATAAATGTAGGCGTACAAAGGATGCACAGCGGACTCTTCGTTCGCAGGATCCTGTTTGCGAGTCGGATCGGGTGCGATCGTGCTCGGTGCAGCGACGCCGGTGGCATGTTTGGTTCGCACATAGAACCGTTGGCCCAGCGGCGAGACCGGAGCGGTCGTGATTCGCTCACTAAATGCCTTGTGATCGATAAACGCGATATCAAAGACGCGGAAGCCACCTTCACCACAAGCGGCATAGATGTATTCGCCGCGGTGCTGAAGATCCAAGATCTCCGGCTTGCGATAACGCAGCGACAAGGTTTCCAAAATGTCGCGTCCCGGATGTTCGTGACTGTGTTCGAGTTCGCGGTCGTGCTCGAGATGTTCTTCGTAATTTTCCGGATAGGCGAGCTGATGCAGCGAACTGCCGATCACCGCTTGCGGTTCGGTATCCTCGGTCACCACGACGGCTTCAAAGCCATGTTCGCCAGCGGCAACGTAACAGTACTTGCCAATAAAATTGGTATACCCCGTCCCCTGCATCAACAACTGAGTCATGATCGCGTTGTTGTCGTTGGCGGCCGAAAGATGGCAATCCGTACAGCTCTTCGTTTCATAAACGCCGCCGTGGCCTGGATCGGTTTCGTTGATCAAACCGGCACCGCCGCGAACGGTATGCGGAACATTGGTACTGAACGCGATTCCGCTCATCCCATCGCCGCTAATCGTTTGCTGTTGAGTGTAGATCGCTTCGCGATTGGCGTTGTAGCTGGTCACGTGAATCGCACAGCTACTGCGAGCAGGGCCAATTCGATTTCCCGTCACCGTTCCGTCGCGAGCGAGCATGAAGACATCGTCACGCAACGTTTGGAAGTTATAGCTGGTCCGGTTTCGTGTCACGTCACCATCGTTGTGCAGTTCCGGCGATTTGATATTTGCTCGTTGCGGCAAATGGCAACCGAAACAACTCGGATTCCACGAGCTGTGGCAGGCGATGCACGACATGTTCTCATTGCGGTGAGCACAGCCCAGCAGATCATCTTTGCTTGTGCCGCCCCAAGTCGGGCGTCCGTCGGCCCCCATCCGTACCGTTTTGGCGGCGTGCGAACGAGCGTTGTAGTCGGGATGGTCGGGGCGAACAGTATCGGCCGTTTGCTTGACCTCCCAATACACATCAGGTTCAACGGTGCTGCGCTGGATCAATCGCGGCGATTTACCGGGTTCACGCAAAATCTCGAAGCGTGGTTTGTCGAAGGTCGTGCTTAACGTCAACAGATTCGTGCCACCCTTGGGCGCCGCGGGGCCGCTGGTAGGTAGCCGCGCGACTTGGCCTGCTTCGAGTTGTTTGTCGACTTTTTCAACCAACGATTCTTCGGCGGTGCCGTGGCAATCGATACATTGAATCTCGATCGCCGCGCGGACTTCGCCATACAATTTCGTATTGCCGTGACTGTCTTGATAGAAATGGCAATCAACACAGTGCATCCCTTTTTCCATGTGGATGTCCTGCATATGTACCGGCGCATTGGGGCGGCATCGGCCAACTTCTTGTTCGGTTGGCGTCGATGGTTTAACCGCCTCTTGCAGTTTTTCGGTTGACACTTCGGGTATCGGATCGTTCTTCCAATCCAACAATGTGCCGTGACGATCTTTCTTGAACACCGCTCGGTACACCCAGCCGTGGCCGTGGAAATCCGCAAACTGCGTATGACGCAAATGAGGATTCAGGTCGCTGACGTTGGCCAAGAATTCAGGATCGCTCCAGTGCCCTCGCGCAGCCGCTTCGTTCGGATTGGATTCGGTCGCACGAATGTATTCTTCGGCGGTCAATTCCTTTTGTTCTTCGGGATACATCAACTCGCCATCGGTTTCGTTATCCCACCACATGTAGCCGAGATAACTGTTCAACACGTTGGTGCCCGGGTGAATGTGGCACACCATGCATTGGCTAGTCGGCATTCGCAATTCAAACTTGTGCTGGATCGGGTGCCCCGGTTGGTCCTTGGGAATGGTCGGGTCGATGTACTTGACCCATTCATCTCGCTCGGCCGCCGCGGTGCCGCCATTTCCGTATTTGGCCAAGAATCCACTTGCCGTTGGACTGCGGTCGTTTGCGTACAACACGTGACAGGCACTACATCCGCTGCTGCGATAATCACCGGGATGGTCATTGGTTCCAAGGAAATTCAGCGTCGGATCGAGCAGACGTGTTTTCGCCAAACCGATGTAGACAGGGTCAGTCCGGTTTTCAGTTCCCATCCCTCGCAGACTCAATCGCTCACGCGGACGGCCTGGTTCTTCGAGTCGTTCGGGGATCCCGATCTCGGGACGGAAGCGACCGCCACGTTCAAAAATCCGCAGTACATTACCGGGCTGGCTGACCTGATACGGAATCAACGGGTTTAGCGACGCCAAGACTCCCTTGTGACGCATTTCGTATTCGGTAGGCGGCGGAACGGTCTGCATGATCTGAGGCTTACCGTTCATGCTGTACGATTCGCCGTGCTGGGCTCGTTTGTCGCCCGTTGCACCGTTGTTGTAGAGTGCCGCGCCCCACAACATGCAACCGTTGGTCATCATGCTTTTACGAAGCTGCAGTACTTCGTTGGCATGGCATTGGCCACACGCGATATGAGCAACGCGTAAATCACCAGGGTTCATAAACCGAATGAACTCGGGGTTCTCGTGATTCAATATCGTGTAACTACGAACCGGATTGGCCGAGTCTTTCCACGCAGCTCCGTACTGAGGCCAAATATGGGCAGTACGAATATCGGTCGCCGTAGCATCGCCACCGTGACAATCCGTACAGCCGATTTGAATCGAGTTGATGGGATGCATGTGGCCAACATCGGTGTGGCAATGAATGCATCCGACGCTTTTTGAGTGAGCATCGGCGGCGGATTGACGAGCGAGATCGTCAAAACGGAGGTCTTCAGGAATCGGATAGGACGCATTGTCGGCGATCCCCAACCGGCGTGCTAAATCCCAAGGATCTTCGCCGCGGCGTCCAATGTCCGGTTCACTCGCTCCGGCAACGCGTGCTTTGCCGTGGTAGCTTCCCGAAGGAAATGGAATTTTCTCCGCCGGAATATTCTCTGGCGGAATGTTGGGTGGCCCTGCGGTGACGATCGCCCCGGGAATCGAGTCCGCACCGCTGACCTGAGCGACGCTTGGATTTTGCGTCTGCGGTGCTGGTTCCGCCTGGCGGTTGGATTGCAGAAAATCACGCAGCGTCGCGATTCGCTCTTGCGGCGATTGGGCCAATCCCATCGACGGTAGGGCCAGACAAACAAGTAAAGTCAGCTGAAAGATACGTTGGCAGTTCATCAATCCATTCACCTAATCACTGCCAGCGTATTTGCTAGCTAGAACTCTAGGACCAGTTCGAGGAAGCCCGCCACATGGTTGCGGAGCTCACCGTCGAGGTTCTGGTATAGGTCTTCCAATCCATTGCCGCCAATGAGTGTAGCGAGACCACCCAATAACAGAATGTTATTATTTAGCAGCGGGCGGTATTCAAGGCCAGTGCTAATATCGGTGCCGATGAATTTGTGAACTTCTCCTGTGAACAGATACGTTTCCAGTGACGAGGTGTCCTCGAACCACAGAAAGTTACAGTTGTTGATGGTTTTCAGCCGCGGGGTGATGTCGGCATCTAAACCCAGGTTAAACAGGTGTAAACCGGGATTTACGAAGTTGGTTTGCCCTTGGAATTTGCTCTGCCGCATGCTCGGATTCAGACTCAGCCGGTTGGTCAGCTCGACGCCGAACAGCCGAATGCCTTGGCGACCCCAGTAGCTAAATTCATTTCCAGCAAAATTTGGATTCGCAAAAATTGCGTCAAATCCTGTCGCTTTGTCGTCGTTGGTGTCGCTGTCGCCCGAATTGAACAGGTATGACGTGCGGAAACGAACCCAGTCACGGTCATACGACAATTCGATCGCGGCCATGTAGGCACTGATGTCCACTTCGCGACCGGCGATGGGATTCAAGTCGTCGCGACCAAACGCGTAATAAAACGCGCTGCTGACATTGATTCGCTCCATATGCCCATTGGTCGCCGCACCAAAGTAGTACGAGCGAACATCATGCGGCTGGAATACACCGACCGGATCGGGACGGACAAGAAAATTATTTTCGTCGAATTCAAACGAAGCTCGGTCATGATTGGCATGAAACGAAACGCTCGCCGTATTTCCGGGATACAGAAAATCTTGGCGGTAGTAGTTCGCGATCCAAGTGTTTTGGTTGCGATCGTCATCAATGACGTTTAACAAGCTATTCGTTTCTTTCTCAGTCTGATCAAACCACATCAAGTTAAATTGATCACGGTTGCTGTTTCGCGTTCCGAATAGACGGACACCGCGATTGATGTCCGAAAAGATAAACCCGCGGAAATCGCTAACAAACGGCTGGCTTCCGACCCGTACCGAGGCAAAGTCATAATACGGACTGAGGTCGGAGATTTTCGATTCAAAGAACCATTCTTCGAGTGCGAAATCGTCTCGATGGCGGCTGGTTCCATCGCGAACATCGGGGCCGACCACGCCAAGCTCATCCGCAACCAAATGATTGACGTTGTGAACCAAATTCAGACGAACTCGCCAATCATTGGGCTTAAACGAGGTGTTGCCGTGAAACAGATCGACCGCAAGTGAAGTGTATTGAGCGGCGAGAAACGAATCGGGATCCCCAAAGAATCCGATCGCGCCTGGGTTTCGAGTCGCCTCGAACGGAGTTGTCGGCGTCGGTAATTGACGGCCTTCGAGCAGCGTCAAGCTCTTGCCCTGCAACTTCATAAACGTGTGCTGACCGATGATCGGATAGTCGCCTTTGAGCACGTTTTGGTTGTAAGGATCCCAAAAAGCGCCTTTGACTCCTAAATAGTCATCGTTGACCGGGTGGCCTTTGCCATAGCGGTCCGCATCGGGTTGCCCAAGTCGCCATCGATCTTCGACCGGAATAAAATGGCTGCTAGTTTGATGCTCAGTCGGCAGCACACCGCTGGGGCCAGTGAAACCGTAGGGAGCATCGCGGGACGCAACATACAACGGATTGGTATCGTCGAGCCGATCAAGATTGATCAACGGCAATTCGAGTTCGGGTTCGAGTGGATCACGCAGCACCTTGGGACGGATTTCGGCATCCAATTCTAAATCGTCCTGGAACGGATCCACATCGTTTGAGTCCTCATCAGGCCGAATGTCTTTGATGATCGAATCGGATGCTTGGCGTATGGTGTTACTCAGCAAATCTCGAAACGATCGCTGCGATTGCGACTCGCTCTGTTCGGCTTGCTGCTGAACCAAAGCTTGCTGATTGGCCAAAACGACATTTTTGCTAGCTTCGGCAGCTGGCTTAGCTGCGTCTTTTCCGCTCGAGCCAAGCAGTTCTCTCAGCGTCACCCGGCCTTCGCTTGGGGAATCCGCAGCTTCGTCAGCGCGTAAACTCACCCCAAACCAAGCCAGGTTCAAGGCGATTGCGATCGTGATTCCCCGATAATCAATCATGTTTGTTCAGTAATCTTCCTCGCCTCATCATTTTGGGGGAGGGCTGTTTCCGCCCCCCTTCACCCAACTCTCTCGCTAACGTTATCGGCCGAAAGTGGGGGACCGCTTTGTATCGTTTGGAGAATTTGTGCTGATTATTCCGATGGGCCGGCATTTCTAAATCGCAATCTGCTTCGACTTGGCCGACAACCGAACTAAGATGGGGGGAGGTAGAAAATGCTAGCCCGCTAAGAATGCCTCCTCATCCCGTTCGCTCCACCCCGTTTTTTGCGGCGAAATCGTGAAATCTATGACTGCATCTTCCCGCTGTCGCTCCAAAGCAAAACGACGGCTCATAGCTGAACGACTCGAACAACGTCATCTCATGGCCGGAGGCGACGTGCTCGGGCTGCACAATGATCAACTGCCGGCCGATGTGAACCTGGATGGCCACGTTTCATCCATTGATGCGTTGGTGGTGGTCAACTATTTGCAGCGATTCGCGGGCGTCAATGAAGCGAGCGAGCAGACCGCCTTCGCAGAAACCGAAGCGGTCGCGACGTCCCAATCGATGGTCGATGTCGATAACAACGGCCACGTCAGCGCGCTCGATGCGCTGGTCGTAATCAATCATCTCAATCGCATGGGCAGCGGTGAGTCGACTGCGCTCGCGGAGTTGCCGACGGCCGATTTTGCCAATATTCCCAAAGCTGCCCAGGTCGATTCGGACGGCACGTTCCAAGCCGCCAATGACGAATTTTTCGCGTCGTTTAATGCCGCAGAGAGTCTAGGCAGCCAAAACTTGCTCGAAACAAGCGATGTGGAAACGCTGCTGTCGCGTGCCTCGATGGCTACCAGCAGTAATGATGCGATCATCGCCGTGGTCGATCGCAATGGCCGAATTCTCGGTGTCCGTGTCGAAGATGACGTCAAAGCACAATTTGCCAATAAACCAGAACAACTGGCCTTTGCAATCGATGGCGCCGTGGCCAAAGCCCGAACCGCTGCGTTCTTTAGCAGCAATGCCGCTCCGCTGACCAGCCGCACCGTTCGCTTTATCAGCCAATCCACAGTCACCCAGCGTGAAGTCGAGTCGTCGCCCGTCAGTGACGATCCCAGCTATCGCGGGCCAGGGTTCGTTGCCCCGATCGGCGTCGGCGGACACTTTCCACCGGAGGTGAACTTCACTCCTCAAGTTGACTTGTTCGCGATCGAACATCAAAGCCGCGACAGCCAACTGCATGCCGGCGCCAATGGGACAACCGAATCGACAGTCACCAAGTCGATGAACGACAAGACGGAAATCACGATCGCGGGCGATGACTTTGTGCTCGGTTCCCGCTTCAACGCGGATCCTGCGTTTGTTCCCCGCAATGCCGACGCATTTTTCCAAACGTGGCCCGAGTCCTACGGCGTCGCGACCAAAACGTTTCTTGACAGCCAATCACGAGGCGTCGCAACGTTGCCTGGTGGTGTTCCACTTTATAAAGCGGTCAGCGGCGGCCCATCCAACGTCCCGTTGAGCGAATCATTTAACTTGGTTGGCGGAATCGGCGTCTTCTTTCCCGGTGAAGACGGCTTTGCGACACACGAACAGGGGTTCCAGCACGCCAGCGAGCGTGGCGGGGTCGCTCAGACCGAGAAAGAACGAACCAACGCATTCAAGGTCCTCGAATCCGAGTTCACTGCGTTTGTCGCCGCAGCGGGCACGGGGCTGGTGGGGCAGTCCGCATTTCTTCGCGACTTGACCGAATTCAATAACTCACTGCCATCGCTTCCCGACTTTTTCTTGCCCACCGGTCGAATCGACCTCGTCGGCATTACGCTGGAAATCTATGGACCGCATCCCGATCAATCGTTCCGCAAACCAGGCGTGGATCGGTTGATCGAACTCGGACGTGCGCTCGGACGAGGTGCTGATTCAGGTGAAAATAAAGTCGTCAACGGAATGGGTGACACGTTACTTGCCGGCCAAGCGGTTCCCGAAGGCTGGCTGGTCGCACCGCATGATTCGACCGTCGATACCGAGTTGACCGCCGAACGAGTCGAACAGATTATCCTCACCGGCGTAAACGAAGCGGACCGCACGCGAGCTGCGATTCGGCTGGATATCGACAATAATTTCCGTCCAGGCGCGAGGACACGCATGGTGCTGGCGGTTGCCGACACTCACGGCGAACTACTGGGGCTGTACCGGATGCCCGACGCGACGATCTTTTCGATTGACGTGTCGATCGCCAAAGCTCGCAACACCGCCTACTACGCGGACGCCGACGCACTGCAAGCGGTCGATCGAATTGACTTCAACGGCGACGACGTGTTTGGACCGATTAGCCAAGCACTCGAAAACCCTTCGGGTGACACCGTGCCACTGGGCACCGCACTGACCAACCGTACCTTCCGCTTCATTGTCGAACCTCGTTACCCGACGGGCTCCAATGTCGATCCGTCACTGGCCGGTGGATTGCAAAACGTCGAAACTGTGGATCTGTGTGACCAGAAACCGGGGCAATGCCAACAAATCGCCCCCCACAGTATTCTGCGGACTGCGGGAATCAATCCGGTCACGGCTGAGAATATTGTCAACAACCAACCGTTGGACTTTAATGTCTACGGCAGTTCGACCACCAGCAGCTTCCTGGCGTTTGATGCCTTCAACCCGAGTCGTAACTTCCGCGACCCAGGCGACGCCACCGTCGTAGCCGGCGTGCCTAATATGGACGGCAGCCCCAACGTGCAACCGCTAGCAAACCAAAACGGCGTGGTCTTCTTCCCGGGCAGCTCACCGCTTTACATCGGCAATTCGCAAACGTCGTTGGTCGGCGGTTTTGGCGTCAGCGGTGACGGGGTCGATCAAGATGACGTGGTTACGTTTGCGGGCCAACAAGGTTTTGATCCTAACCCGTCGATTCGTGTCGACCAATACGTTGTCGGCGGCGTGCGACTGCCGTTCCAGAAATTCAATCGGAATCCTTTTGCTAGCTGAGGTGATGGTAAACCTTATCGGTTTTTCCAGCTGTGACGGTTGATCGGATTCCCCGCAGCAAGGTGGTGCGAATATGCCGATCCTTTTGGCAAGGCGTTTTGTTTTCTTGCCAAACGGATTGATGATGAAAATTTCGAATCGACTTCGATCGATCGCCACGGTGTCACTTGGGGTCGCGTTGAGTCTCGTTGCGACCTCAGGCATTGTTGCCCAATCTCCTCGTTACCACGACGAGTCGTTGTATTACCAGGGAAGTGAGATCGTCGATAACGAGATGCCTCATCACGAGATGCCTCATTACGAGATTCGCGAGTACGAGATCGCCGAGGACCATGCGTACGAGCATGAGCATTCTGCCCAACATGGATCCGAGCATGCTTTAGAAATGGGGCACGAAGAGTTCCACACTTCGCACCACGGCATCTGTCTTGATCCCGGGCATCCTCGCAAACCCAAGCACGAACAACCGGGCGACGTCAATCGCGGTGACTGTCCGCCAAAGCGATATCGCATGGATGATTGCACACGCGCTGGGAATCCTCACTGTGTTGCACCGTGGGCAAAATGCAGCCCCAACAAAAAGTACAGTGCGTGGTACGTCGGGGGTGGAGCCGCGTTCTCTAAAATCCCCGATTTACATCCTGGCCTTTTGCATCGCGGACGTGATCGCGAAACCAATGCAGACCATGGCTACGGCGAAGGCACTTGGGGAATGGATTACAGTGGCTTGTTTGGTCACGCCAATGTGTGGCTGAAGTACACCCACGACCGAAAACAGGGCGGAGAGGGAGAGTATCGAACCGATGGCGAACCGAAAGTCATTGCACGCGCCAAATCGATTCTTAAACACGTCCACGAGCAATTCTAGTAACACGAGCAACTCGAACCGGTTCGCAATGCTCATTCAGCACGACACCGCTACGCGAGCCCCGTCAGCGTGCCGGTGGCGTCTTGGAATTGATCCGTCTCGACCCCCATCTTTTGCGCCAAGGTGACCAGTACGTTGGAAAGCGGCGGATGACGATCCGGATCATGGGCAAGATGCTGACCGTGTTTCAAACCCCAAGCTCCGCCGCCAGCAACAATCAGCGGCAAGTTCTTCGGTGAATGTTCGCCTCGTTCGCCGCTGTTCATTCCCGAACCGTAGACCACCATGGTGTGATCAAGCATCGAGCGACCGCCTTCTTCGGTCTGCTTTAGAAAGGTTAGGAAGCGGCCAAGTCGCTCCAGAAAACCACGGTCGATGACGCCTAGTTTTTTGAGCATCCCAGCGTCGCCACCGTGATGCGATAGCTCGTGATGGTTTTCGCCACCGGGACCATGACCGCCCGCCTCACGCGACCACTCAAACGAGATCACTCGCGTGGTGTCGGTAATGAACGCGAGGTAGCTAATTTCGAGCATCACATCAATCCACATCGTGCGGTCGTGCGAGTTGCCTGGCTGGCTGTTCAGTTGCAGTCCGCGATCATCCACCTCCGGTTTTGGCACATCGATCCAATCAACTTGGCGTTGCACACGAAGCTCGGTCTCGCGGACCGACGCCAAATACTCATCGAGTTTCTTTTGATCCGAGTGTCCCAGTTTCTTCGCCAGTAACTTCGCCTCGCTCGCGACGTCGTCAAGGATACTTCGCTTTTCCGCGTAACGACGCAGCGTCGCAGCCCGCGACGATGCATCATCAGGGACAAACAGTCGCTCGAACAAACGCTTGGGACTGTTCTCGGCGGGTAGCGGCGTGCCGTTGCGATCAAAGGAAAGCGTGTGGCTATGCAGCGCACTGCCAGTCCCCGAGCCATCGGAAAGTTGCAATGAAGGAAACCGCGTCGCCGCCCCCACTTTTTCGGCAATCAACTGATCGATCGAGATCGTGTTCGAGTAATCTTTGCCAGGGACCGCGCGAAGATCGGCACCGGTCAACCATGTGTCGGCACCACTATGCCCGCCGGTAGCGTTGGGATGGCCTAGTCCGCTGATCACCGAAAAATCGGCACGATGATCCGAAAGGGCTGCAAGCGTAGGCGAGAGCGTGTAATCGGCTCCGCTTTCCGAAGGCATCCACTCTAGGATGTTCACACCATTGGGCACGTAACAAAAGATCGCACGCGGAGTCGGTTTGACGTTCGATTTCGCCAGCGGCTTGAAGGTCGACGGTGCCGCGAGCAAGGTTTGCGGCAGCATTGCCTCTAACAGCGGCAAACCGATAGCGGCCCCACAACCGCGAAGAACGGCACGGCGTGAAAGTGGTTTGCGAGCGATCGAATTCATCATCAAGTTCCTAAAAACCGAAAGTGAGATAGGCTTCCATCCTGTCATGTCACGTGGGGCAGGTTTTCAACCTGTCATGTCATGTGGGACAGGTTTTCAACCTGTCATCCTATCATCAGTTTACCAGCAGCCAACTCACTTCGTATAAAACGCTTCCGATTGAACGATCGCCACAATCAGTGATCGCAATGTGTATTGATTCTGTTTCATCGTGGCGACGAAGTCACGGACATCGTCGCGGTCGGAAAACCCAAGCTCGCGGCCCAACGCGTACGTCATCAATTTGGACGCCAATCCGCTGAGAAACAGGTCCTCATTTTTCAACAGTTCCGATTGCAGTCCCTCAACGCCAACGAATTCGCTGCCATCCGGCATTTTTGCACTTGCGTCAATCTGCGGATCGTTTTTACCGATCCGCCCGTTGTAGCCGTGACCTTCCTGGTCACGCCATTCACCACACGCATTAAAGTTTTCAAGGGCAAAGCCGAGCGGATCGATCTTGTTGTGGCATCGAGCACATGCTGAATTTTCACGGTGGATGGTCAATCGATCGCGGACCGTTGCCTTGTCGACCCCAGGCACCTGGGTTGGAATCTCGCCCACGTTCGCCACCGGTAATCCTGGATCCGTACCTAGCATCGTCTTCATCACCCACACGCCCCGCGTTACCGGTGACGTGCGGGTGCCGTTGGACGTGATGCAGTGGATCGACGCTTGAGTGACCAACCCGCCACGATGCGAATCAGTCGGCACCGACACTCGGCGAAACGAATCGCCTTTCACGCCTGCAATGCCATAGAACCTCGCCAGTCGCTCGTTGATCGTGACAAAGTCGCTTTTGATCAAGTAGCGTGAATCGATGTCGTGGCGAAGGATCTCAGCAAAGAAGGCTTCCGTTTCTTGCACCATCGAAACTTCGAGATGACGATCGTACTTGGGATACAAGGTAGACGTCGGCGGGTTCGCCCCGACGCTGCGAAGCCCGAGCCATTGCCCCGCAAAATTCTTGACGAACGCATCGCTCTTGGGGTCCGCAAGCATCCGAGCGACTTGAGTCTCGAGCACGTCAGGCTTGGCGAGTTCACCTCGAGTGGCAAGCCGAAAAAGTTCGCTATCAGGCATCGATGACCACAGAAAATACGAAAGCCGCGACGCCAGTTCGTATTGGGTCAGCGGACGAGGTGACTCGCTCGCGGCTTCTGGTTCGGCGAGATACAAAAAGTGAGGCGACGCCAACACGGCGGCAAGCGGCACCTTGATCGCCTCGACAAACGTCGGCTTCTGCTCGCGATATTTCCGATAGAGCGCAAACTTTGCATCCACTTCTCCATCATCCAGTGGACGGCGATACGCTCGCATCATGAACCGCCGGATCACCTCGCGCGCGTACGCGTCTTCGTCTTTGTTTTTATTTGGCGAATCAAACAGCAGGCGAGAATGACTCTCCGGCGGCCATTGCGAATACATCGGGCCCGCTAATTCGATCCAGTCGACAAGCAATTCAGGACGCGCAAACGCATCGCGATCCTGCATCCAAAAATTCTCTAACACGCGTGGGACACTGTAGACATTGCTCAATTTCACGCCGGCTTTCTCGGTCGTAAAGCGAGCACGTGCTTCATAAATTGCCGGATCCGACGGCGAACCCTCGACATCAAACTCGCTGATCACTTGCGGCGTGCCGCCGAGATTGATTGCGACTTTGACACGGGGTGGTCCGTAGTCATACATGCGGTCCGCTTGAAAGTGCACTAAATCGCTTTCCACCCGTTCCGTCTCACGTTTTTCAGATTCGGGTTTCTTTGCAATCGCTTCATCACGACGTGTTTGTAGGATTGACTTGGCCGATGCAATTACCTCAGCACGCGAGGGGACTCGGCCCGCGGCACGAATGCGGATGACGTATTCACCAGCGGACGGGACTTGGAAATCTCGAAATCCAATCGATTTGTTCCACGCGTCATGATGCACGACCGTAAAGTCGCCCTCCGTTGTATTTTCACCATCGTTCAGCAGGATGTTGTTGCCGTCATGCTTAACCCGCAAACGATCGGTCCCTTCCGCGTTTTGCTCCGGTTCAAAATGCCACTTGATCGCCGCAGGTTGTTCGCCTTCGACCAACGCATGATCAAGGATCGTTCGCGCGGCAGAATAGTAAAGTTCCATTTGCAGCGGCGACATCGTCAGCGCCTCGCCAATGTTGTCAAAACCGCCTGACGGAGGATCTTCGGGAAAGGCCTCGGCGGGATCGAAATCGACGCCGACCAGATCTCGGATCGTGTTGTTGTACTCTGCGCGATTCATCCGCCGCAGCACCACACGTGTCGCTCGTTTTGCGATCTCGGCTTGGGCAAGGGAGGATTCAAGCCATTTCGCAAACGCAGCAGCCGCTTCGGTCGACGGTTGCTTTTCGTCCTCGGGCGGCATCTCGTGACCGTTGATGGAATTGAGCACTTCCGCCCATTTCCACGAAATCAGAGGATCCGAAAAATCGGTCGAGAGCGTATCGAGTCTCAGGTCGCCTTCTTGCTGCTCAGACCCATGGCACTGCGCACAGTAAGTTGCCAAGAACGAACGATGGTTGTCACTTGGTTCCGCACCCTCGACGTGTAATGCGAGAACGATCGCGACAAAGCAAAACAGAAAGAGCGTGAAAAAGTGTTTCGTCATTGGATCAATATATGATTGCGACCTCGACGCGAGGCGTTTCGGTTGGCGAGGTAAATGCAACAAAAGTCTTGGCGAACTTCGCTACGCCAGGATTTCTTTGACAACGCGACCGTGAACATCCGTCAGCCGGAAATCACGTCCCGCGTGGCGATAGGTCAGCCGGGTGTGGTCGATTCCCATTTGATTCAAAATCGTCGCATGTAAGTCGTGAACATCGACTTGTCCGCGGACGATCGATTTTCCGATGTCATCCGTTTCACCGTGAACGATGCCCGCTTTGACGCCTCCGCCAGCCAGCCAAATCGAAAAGCAATCGCCGTGGTGGCCGCGTCCGAACTTGCCTTCTTTCGTTGGCGTGCGTCCAAATTCGGTGGCCCACACGATCAAGGTTTCGTCCAGCATACCACGTTGCTTCAAGTCGCGGATCAGTGCCGCGAGCGGTTGGTCCGACGCCTTGGCCAGCGGCTGATGCTCTTTCATGTCGCCGTGCGAATCCCAATTAGGGCGTGAACCGCTATCGACAAGCTCGATGAACCGCACGCCGCGTTCGGCCAAACGTCGAGCAACGATGCATTGCCAGGCAAAACTTTGCGTGTCCCCTCGTTTCAGTCCATACATGGCATGCGTTTTGTCGTCTTCTTGCTGAACATCAAAGGCTTCGGGACCAGCGGTCTGCATGTGAAAGGCGGTTTCGTAACTCTTGATCCGAGCAGCGAGCCGGGAATCGTCGCTGCGTCCAGCAAAATGTTGACGGTTCAGCACGTCGGCGAGCTCCAACTCCATTTGCTGGATCTTTTGCTGGGTGGTTTTGGCGACCAAGTTCGCGATCGG